>CAYGXT010000227.1:0-5652 GCA_964353695.1 uncultured Myxococcaceae bacterium | reverse complement strand
GCTCGATGCGGCCGCGATCGTCGGCATCGGCGCGACCGAGTTCTCGAAGAGCTCCGGTCGCTCCGAGCTGCAGCTGGCCGTCGAGGCCGTGAAAGCCGCCCTCGACGACGCCGGACTCTCGCCGCGCGACGTGGACGGCATGACGACCTTCACCCTCGACACCAGCGACGAGATCGAGGTGGCGCGCGCGGTTGGCATCGGCGACCTGCGCTTCTTCAGTCGCACGCCCCACGGCGGCGGCGCCGCCATCGGCGTGATGCACCAGGCGGTGATGGCCATCGCGACGGGAAGCGCCGAGGTGGTGGTCGTGTACCGGGCCCTCAACGGCCGCTCTGGCCAGCGCTACTCCCAGGGCGTTGCGAGCGACGTCGTGACCTCGGACCTCGTACACTGGAGCTGGTATCTGCCGTTCGGGCTGCTGACGCCGGCGAGCTGGGTAGCGATGTTCACGCAGCGCTACCTGTACGAGACCGGGACCACGAGCGAGGATCTCGGGCGGGTCGCCGTGTCTACGCGTCGGCATGCCGTCGGCAATCCCAACGCCTTCTTTTTCGGCCGGCCGCTCACGCTGGAGGAGCACCAGGCCTCGCGCATGATCGTGGATCCGCTGCACCTCTACGACTGTTGCCAGGAGACCGATGGCGGCTGTGCCTGCATCGTGACCACGCCCGAGCGCGCCCGAGATCTGCGTCAGCCCGCGGTGATCGTGCGCGGCGTGGCGCAGGCGGCCGGCGCCGAGCAGGAGGTGATGACGAGCTTCTACCGTCCGAGCCTGACGCGTGTCCCGGAGATGGAGTCGGTCGCGCGGCAGGTCTACGCCATGACGGGCCTCGGCCCCCAGGACCTCGATGCGGCCGTGATCTACGACGCCTTCACCGCCATCGTACTTTGGCAGCTCGAGGCCTTTGGCCTCTGCAAGTGGGGAGAGGCGAAGGACTTCATCCGCGATGGCAACCTCGACCTGGGAGGGAGACTCCCGGCGAACACGCACGGCGGCCAGCTCAGCGAGGCGTACATCCATGGCATGAACGGCGTGAACGAGGGCGTGCGCCTCGTACGCGGAACCTCGGTGAATCAACCCGCGAAGAACGACCACGTGCTCGTCACCGCGGGCGTGGGCGTGCCTACGAGCGCCATGATTCTCGGCAAGGCGAGCTGACCCCCCCGATTGGCGAGAGGAAGGAGTGATCCCATGCGAGAGGCCGTGATCGTCGAGGCGCTGCGAACCCCGATTGGACGGGGCAAGCCCGGCGCGGGCGAGCTGTCCGCTTTCCATCCCGCGACGTTGCTCGGTCTGGTGCAGCGCGCCGTCGTCGAGCGCGCCGGGATCGACCCTCTCGAGATCGAGCAGATCGTGGGCGGCTGCGTGACCCAGGCCGGAGAGCAGTCGAACAACATCGCTCGCAACGCATGGCTGGCCTGGGGCGCACCGTGGGAGGGGGCGGGTACCACGGTCGATACCCAATGCGGCTCGAGCCAGCAGGCGAATCACATCGTCTCGGCGTTCGTGAAGGCCGGGAGCATCGACGCAGGGATCGCCTGCGGCGTCGAAGTGATGAGCCACGTCGGCCTCGGCTCGAACGTGATTCACGGCCCGGGCTTCTTTCAGCCGGCGGACTGGCCCTGGGATTCGAGCCCCGACCAGTTCCAGGCGGCAGAGCGCATCGCGAAGAAGCGAGGCATCACCCGCGAGGAATGCGACCGCCTCGCGCTGCGCTCGCAAGAGAAGGCCATCCGCGCTCGGGACGAGGGCCGCTTCGGGCGTGAGATCCTGCCCATCGACGCGCCCGTGCTCGGGGCCGACGGCCAGCCGACGGGTGAGACGCGCAAGGTCGAGAGGGACCAGGGTATCCGGCCGAGTACGCTCGAGGGCCTGGCCAACCTCAAGGCGGTGGCGCCGGGCGGGATCCACACCGCCGGCAATTCTTCGCAGATCTCGGATGGCGCGGCGGCGATCCTGTGGATGAGCGCCGAGAAGGCGAAGGCTCATGGCCTGCGGCCTCGAGCGCGGATCCTGTGGGACGTCGTCGTCGGTAGCGATCCGCACTATCTCCTCGACGGGCCGATCGATGCGACGAAGCGGATCCTCGCGAAATCGGGCATGAAGCTCTCGGACATCGACCTTTACGAAATCAATGAGGCCTTTGCGGCCGTCGTTCTCTCGTGGGCAAAGGTCTTCGACGCGGATCTCGAGAAGCTCAACGTGAATGGTGGCGCGATCGCGTTGGGGCATCCCGTTGGTGCGACCGGGACGCGGCTGCTGGTGACGGCCCTCCACGAGCTCGAGCGCCGCGATGCCACGACGGCATTCATCAGCATGTGCTGCGGCTCCTCCATCGGGACGGGCACGATCCTCGAGCGACTGGCGTAGCGCGCAGGCAAGGAGGGCAAGGCCATGGGCGATCTCGACGGCAAGGTGGCGATCGTGACCGGCGGTGCGCGCGGGCTCGGCCGCGTGGAGGCGCTCCAGCTCGCGAGCCAGGGCGCGCGCGTGGTCGTCAACGACCTCGGCGTTCGGGGCGACGGGACCGGACGGGACGAAGAGGCGGCGCATGCGGTCGTCGAAGAGATCCAGGCCCTCGGTGGCGAGGCCGTTGCCCACTTTGGTGACGTGGCGGACTGGAACGACGCCCAGTCGCTGATCCGCATGGCGATCGAGCGCTTCGGCGACCTCCACGTGCTGGTGAACAATGCCGGCTTCCTGCGCGATGCCGTGCTCTTCAACATGACGGAGCGCGACTTCGACGACGTGATCCGCGTACACCTCAAGGGTCACTTCTGCTGCATGCGCTTCGCATCGGCCTACTGGCGCGAGACCTCGAAGGCGCGCGGAGCGCCGATCTATGGCCGCCTCATCAGCACAGCGTCCGAGTCGGCGATCTTCTGTCCGCCCGGGCAGCCGAACTATTCGGCCGCCAAGGCTGGCATCGTGTCTCTCACCATGGGCGCAGCGCAGCTCATGCAACGCTATGGCGTCACCGCCAACGTGATCATGCCGCGGGCGCGTACGCGGATGAACGACTCGGGGCCGCTTGCGGCCATGTTCCAGAAGCCCGAGCAGGGCTTCGACGTCTTTGCGCCCGAGAACGTGGCCCCCCTGGTGGGCTATCTCGCGTCGCCGGCCGCGGCGCGCATCTCGGGGCACGTGCTCGTGATCTGGGCGCGGCAGGTAAAGCTGCTTTCGCAGCTCTCGATCGGCACCGTCTTCGACAGCGAGGAGCGCTGGACCGTCGATGCACTGAACGCGAAGCTCACGCCGCACTTCGAGAAGCTCGAGCCCGTGGTGAGCGGCTTCGCCATGCCGCCGGGCTGAACGAGTCGAGGCGCGTCCTCAAGCCGAGAGCAGCACATCCCCGGGTGTAAACGATGTGCCCGGACTCCTGTGAAGGATGAACCCAGCCCGTACCATCCCCTTATGATGCTTACGCGTAGCGCGGCTATGCTGCAACCGGTCTGGCTGGACGGCGACTACCCAGGAGATCTGACCTGTGAGCGATGCATCCCGAACGAGGGTTCTGCTGACGGGCGCTTCCGGCTCGATGGGCAACGAAGCATTTCTCGAACTGTTGCGACGGCAGGATCGCTACCAGATCCGCCTGATCCTGCGACCGTCCGCAGCGAACAAGAAACAGTTCCGCCGCTACGAAGGGAAGCGTGGGCTCGAGATCGTCTGGGGAGACCTGACCAACCCGAGAGACGTGCTGAAGGCAGTGGCGGGCGTCGACTATGTCCTGCATGCTGCCGCACTCATCTCGCCGGCCGCAGATAGAGATCCGGAGGCGACCTGGGCGGCCAACTACGGAAGCGCCAGGAACCTGATCGATGCGATCCGTCAGCAGCCGCGCGGCGGCGACGACATCCGCTTCGTCTCCATCGGATCGGTGGCCCAGTACGGCGATCGCTTGCCGCCGCATGAGATGATCAACGTCGGCGATCCGCTGAAGCCCAGTGTCCACGACTACTACGCGCTCTCGAAATGTGCGGCCGAGTCGGCGGTGATCGAATCCGATCTCAAGCACTGGGTCAGCATGCGCCAGACCTTCATCGCGATCCCGAACACCTTGTCTCTGCTCGACGGTATCCTCTTCCACCAGCCGATCGAACAGCGTATCGAGCTGATCACCAGCCGGGACGCGGGCTACGGCCTCGTCCAATGCCTCGAAACGAACGACGATTTCTGGGGGCGCGTCTACAATATGTCCGGCGGCCCAGCGTGCCGCACCTCGTTCATCGACTACCTGGACCGCGTCTTCCGCATGCTCGGCATCGGTGACTACCGGAAGGTCTTCGATCGCAACTGGTTTGCGCTGCGCAATTTCCACTGTGGCTACTACGAAGACTCGCCGGTCCTGAACGACCATCTCGGCCACTTCCGCGATTCCTTGGAAGATCAGCTCCAGCAGCTCGACAACTCGTTTCCCAAGTGGATGAAGCTGGGCGCCTCCGCATGCCCACCTCAGCTGATCCGTCTCTATATGAAGCGCATCGCAGAACCGCTCCATTGGGTGAACGAAGGCAAGGACTCGCACGTCAACGCGTTCTTTGGATCGCACGAAGCGTGGAAGAAGATTCCGCAGTGGGACGCGGGGCCGCATGTGCCGCGGATCGACGACCTCACCCCGAGCGGGAATCGAAGCGGTTCGCTGCCGATCGAAGCCGGGACGGATGTGCACGCCTTCGCGCGGTCGCGCGGCGGGCGATGCCTCTCGGTTCAGTTCATCGATCGCGCGTCGCCGCTGCGCTGGGATTGCGGGCATGGGCACGAGTTCGAGGCGTCACCGCGGCTCTTGATCGAGGGCGGCTACTGGTGTCCGACGTGTTCACCGACGCTCCAGGACGCGACGGGCTGGAACTATCACGAGCGCGTCCTCAAGGATCCGCTGCTCGGGCGTTTCCACGTGCTGCCGGATTAGGGACGCCACTTGGTGATCTGATCTCTCAGACGCCTGTTTCGCCCGCCTGTTCCCATCCATCAAAGGCTTGATTCCGCCGTGCCAGGGCCGGGCCGGCTGCGAGCGGCCGCCACTGAAGGGCAGGCTCTCCCTCTGGGGTGTGTATACTTCTCAGATTGACTATTACCGAACGTGATCACAGAGCGCCCGCTTCTTTCTCCTACGCGTCGCGCGCATCATCGGCCTCGCCGACCGCGGAACCCTGGCTCCGGGCATGCGAGCGGACGTGAACGTGTTCGATCCCGAGCGGGTCGGAGAACGCCAGCCGGAGATCGTCCACGACTTCCCCGGCGGCGCGCCGGGCAGATCGACCGTCGGGAGCTCCCGCTGGAGCGAGACCGTGACGCTGAACTGGAGATGCTTGTGGAGGAGCGAAAAGAATCTATGAAGGCACGGGTAACCGAACCGATCGACCGGGAGGCGTTGCAGGCCAGGTACCGCGCGGAGCGCGACAAGCGCCTGCGCAATGACGGGAACGACCAGTACATCGAGCCGACCGGTCGTTTCGCCCACTTCCTCGACGACCCGTACGTGAAGCCGGTCGAACGCGAGCCGCTCTTCGACGAGGTGACGGTGGCGCTCATCGGCGGCGGCTTCGCCGGTCTCGCCACCGGCGCCCGGCTGAAGCAGGCAGGGATCGACGATGTCCGCATCATCGAGGGCGGCGGCGACGTCGGCGGTGCGTGGTACTGGAACCGCT
>CAYGXT010000226.1:0-5657 GCA_964353695.1 uncultured Myxococcaceae bacterium | reverse complement strand
TGCCGGATCCCGATACGGGTCGGCTGCTCGGGACCTTCGTCGAGCCAGTCGCCTGGGCGGAGGTGACGGTGCTCGAGGGCGAGGCGGCGACCGCCGTGGTCCGTGACGCGGTGGACCCGGTCCACGTTGGCGACCTGGTGCTGCCGCCTGGCGGCCCCGGCGACCCCGCCGCGCTGCGCCTCGAATCGACACCGGCGAGTGTTGGTGGCGAGATCGTACACATGGTCGGCGAGCGCGTGGTGAGCGCCGGCATGGATGTGGTCTACCTCGACCGCGGCAGCGAGGCCGGCCTCGTGGTCGGGAGCGCCCTCGAAGTCGTGCGGCCCGGTGGCATGGTGTACGACACCGTGCGCGAGCGGTCGGTGAAGGTTCCCGACACCATCATTGGTCAGATGGTGGTGCTCTCGACGAAGCCCTCGAGCGCGGCGGCCTACGTCCTGCACGCCACCACGGACCTCGCGCGCGGCGACCTCTACCGTGGCGCCGAGGTTCGCTGAGAACACGCGTTCGCGGCTGGCGGGCGCAGCGGCGTTGAGGTAATCGCCAGGAGAGCCTGGTCCCGCAGGAGCGCGCCGCGTGCAGGGCGCGATGCGAGGCCTTCTCGATCCGTGCGATCCGTCTCCGGCCAGCGTCGCCGCGCTTCGCGCGTGGCTCGCCTTCCAGCAGGCCTTCGCCTGGCAGCCGGCCGAGGGGATCCTGGCCCTCACCGAGTTCGGCGATCCGGAGCGGGCGCTGCGAGCGGTGCGGGTGGCGTGGCCCTCTGCGCGTAGTATCGACGAGGCCCAGAGGCTCCTCGTCGCTTGCGGCGCGGTCGCGCTGCCCTTCGGCAGCGAGGTTTTCCCGGAGGCCCTCGCCAAGCTGCCGGATGCGCCACCCCTGTTGCTGCTGCGTGGAGATCTCCAAACGCTCCGCAGGCCGGCCGTGGCCGTGGTCGGCTCGCGTGCAGCGAGCGTCTATGGTCTCGCCGTCGCGCGCGCTCTTGGAGCCCGCTTCGCGCGTGCCGGTCTGGTGGTGATCTCCGGCCTGGCCCGCGGCATCGACGCTGCCGCCCACCAGGCCGCGCTCGAGGCGGGGGGGCGCACGTTGGCGGTGCAGGCCTGCGGCCCCGAGCGCATCTACCCGGCCTCGCACCGCGCGCTGGCCGCTCGCATCGCAGGGGGCGGCGGTGCGATCGTGACCGAGTTTCCGCCGGGCACGGCGCCGCGAGCGGCGCATTTTCCGCTTCGCAATCGCCTGATCAGCGGCCTCGCAAACGCTGTCGTCGTGGTGGAGGCGAGGGAGCGCAGCGGCTCGCTCGTGACGGCCGGACACGCGGCCGATCAGGATCGCGACGTCTTCGCGGTGCCGGGCCCCTTGGGCGTTGCCACCTCGGCCGGAACCAATCGCCTGCTGCGCGATGGCGCGTTCGCGCTGACCTCGGCAGAAGACGTGCTCCAAAGGCTCGGCCTGCCGCCCGCTGCGGGACGCCTTGCGCCCGTGCGCTCGTCCGCCGCGGGGCAGGGCGACGCACGCTTGCTGCGTGCCCTCGCCGTGGCGCCGGCAACGCGCGACGAGCTCGCGCGCCGGCTCGGCGTGGCGCCTGCGGCGCTCGCCGTGCCGCTCCTCGAACTCGAGCTCGCGGGCGCCGTGGCGGAGGATCGTGACGGCCGGCTGCGGATCATCGGAACGCTGCGCGAGCTCGGGACCCTTCCTGGCGCTCCGCTATGATCGACGCGTCTTGCCTTCCGCCCCCAGCGAGGACCAGCCTTCGATGCGATCCGTCGTGCCGCCGCCGGACTCGAAGCCCCGGCTCGTCGTGGTCGGCGCCGGCCTCGCAGGCTGCGAGGCCGCGTGGCAGGCGGCAGAGCGTGGCGTGGCGGTGACATTGGTCGAGATGAAGCCCGAGCGCCTCTCGCCGGCGCACGTCAGCCCCGACTTCGCGGAGCTCGTTTGCAGCAACTCGCTGCGCGCCAGTGGTCTTGGCAACGCGGTGGGGCTGCTCAAGCAGGAGATGCGCCAGCTCGGCTCGCTCGTGCTGCGCGTCGCCGACGAGAGTGCGGTGCCGGCAGGACGCGCCCTCGCCGTCGATCGCCGGGCCTTTTCGCGCGCCGTCACCGACGCCGTCACTTCACATCCGGGCATCACGATCGAGCATCGAGTCGTGACGCAGGCGCCGCGAGAGACGAACGCAATCCTCGCCACGGGTCCGCTCACGGAGCCCGAGCTGGCGCGTGACCTGCAGCAGCTCCTCGGCGAGGAGCAGCTTTACTTCTACGATGCCATCTCGCCGATCGTCTACGCCGACTCGATCGATACCTCGGTCGCCTTTCGCGCCTCGCGCTACGAGGACGGGGAGGGGGACTATCTCAACCTCCCGCTCGGACGCGAGGCCTACGAACGGTTTGTCGAGGAGCTGCTGGCAGCCGAGAAGGTGCCGCTCCACGCCTTCGAGGCGTCGCTCTTCTTCGAGGGCTGCCTGCCGATCGAGGAGATGGCGCGTCGTGGCCGCGACACGCTGGCCTTCGGGCCGATGAAGCCCGTCGGTCTCGTCGATCCGCGTACGGGCGAGCGGCCCCACGCCGTGGCGCAGCTGCGCCAGGAGGATAAGCGCGGCGTTCTCTACAACCTGGTGGGCTTCCAGACCAGGCTTCGCGTGGGCGAGCAGCAGCGCATCCTGAGAAGCCTGCCAGGGCTCGCGGAGGCCGTCTTCGCCCGCTACGGCTCGGTGCACCGCAACACTTTCGTGAACGCTCCCCTGCGCCTCACGGCCGATCTCCAGCTCCGCTCGCGACCGGGGCTGCGGCTGGCGGGGCAGCTGGTCGGCGTCGAGGGCTATGTCGAATCTGCGGCGTTGGGCCTGCTGGCGGGCGTCTTCGCCGCCTTCGAGGCGCGCGGCGAGGTGGCGCCGCTCCCGCCCGAGACCACGGCTCACGGCGCACTGCTGCACTACCTGCAGGCGGCGGATCCGAAGCGCTTTCAGCCCATGAATGTGAACTACGGTCTGTTCCCGCCGCTCGAGGCTCTCAGGCGTCGCATGCCTCGGCGCGAGAAAAATGAACAGCTCGCCGCTCGCGCGCTCGCCGCTCTGGAGCCGTGGCGGGAGAGGATCGGGGCCCGCGCGACATGAGCTTCGAGGCCGCGATCCGCGCCTTCGATCTCTCGCTTCGCGCCGAGCGCAACAGCTCGCCGGAGACGCGGCGCGCCTACGTCTCCGACGTGCGCCAGCTGGCGGAGTTCGTCACTGCCGGCACGGCCCCGGGGGCCGTGACCGCTGTGCGCGTGCGCGCCTTCCTGGCCTCCCGTTACCGCGATTGCGACGCCGCGAGCATCGGCCGCAAGCTCTCCGCGCTGCGCTCGTTCTACGGCTTCCTGCTGCGCGAGGGCGAGTGCAGCGTCGATCCCACCGCCACACTCTCGGCGCCGAAGGCGGCCAGGCGCCTGCCGAAGCCGCTGGGCGTGGACGACTGCGAGGCGCTGATCGAGCGGGGGGGGCGGGTGGGAGCGATCGAGGGAAGGCGCGAGGAGGAGCGCACGCTGCGCGACCGCGCATTAGTCGAGCTGCTCTACGGCGGCGGGCTGCGCGTGAGCGAGCTGGTGGCCCTCGACGTGCGCGACGTGGACCTGCGCGCGCGCGAGGTGCGCGTCTGGGGCAAGGGAGGCAAAGAAAGGATAGTCCCGCTGCCGAGCGCGGCGCGCGAGGCCCTCGCGGCGTATCTCGACGCGCGGCGGCACGTGGGGGTGCTGGCCGAGCCCCTCTTCAGCGCCCTGCGCGGCCGTGGGGCGAAGCTTGCGGCGCAGCCCGTGCGGCTCGGCGTACGCGATGTGCGACGACTGCTGCGTACCCGCCAGCTCCAGGCCGGCGTGGCGGACGCCGTGCACCCGCACCGCCTGCGTCATAGCTACGCCACGCACCTGCTCGACATGGGCGCCGACCTGCGCTCGATCCAGGAGCTGCTCGGCCATGCGAGCCTCTCCACGACCCAGAAGTATACGGCCGTGTCGGTCGAGCATCTGCTTCGTGTCTACGATGCGGCGCATCCGCGCGCACGCCTTCGCACGCCGAAGGGAGGAGCGCGATGAGCGAGACAGCCGGGTTTCACGCCACCACCGTCCTCGCCGTGCTGCGCGCTGGCGAGCTCGCCATGGCCTCGGACGGGCAGGTGACGGTCGGCAGCGTCGTCATGAAGCGGGGCGCGCAAAAGGTGCGCCGCGTCGCGAACGGTCGCGCGCTGGTGGGCTTTGCCGGAAGCGCCGCCGACGCGCTCGAGCTCACCGAGCGTCTCGAGGCCAAGCTCGAGGCCTATCCCGGCAACGTGCGGCGCGCGGCCGTAGAGCTCGCCCGCGAGTGGCGGAGCGACCGCATGCTACGTCGGCTCGAGGCGATGCTGGTCGTGGGCGACGCGGACGGCGTGCTGGTGGTCTCTGGCACGGGGGACGTGATCGAGCCCGACGACGGCATCGCGGCCATCGGCTCCGGGGGCCCCTACGCCCTGGCCGCCGGCCGCGCGCTGCTGCGCCATACCTCGCTGGCGGCCCGGGAGATCGCGACCGAGGCCCTGCGCGTGGCCGGCGAGATCTGCATCTACACCAACGACGCGATCACAGTGGTGACACTTCCGTGACCGATCTGCATGCCTTCACGCCCCGCGAGATCGTCTCCGAGCTCGACCGCTATGTGGTCGGGCAGCGCGAGGCCAAGCGCGCCGTCGCCATCGCGCTGCGCAACCGCTGGCGACGCTCGCGCGTGCCGGGCGAGCTGCGCGATGAGATCGCGCCCAAGAACATCATCATGATCGGCCCCACGGGCGTCGGCAAGACCGAGATCGCGCGGCGGCTCGCGAAGCTGGCGCAGGCGCCCTTCCTCAAGGTCGAGGCCTCGAAGTTCACGGAGGTCGGCTACGTGGGCCGCGATGTCGAATCGATCGTCCGCGATCTGACCGAGCTCGGCGTCAATCTGGTGGCCGAGGAAGAGAAGCGAGCGGTGCAGGCCAAGGCCGAGGAGCGGGCCGAGGAGCGCATCCTCGACGCGCTGCTGCCGCCGCCCGTGGCCACGGGCGCCGGCTTTCAGGAGACGCTGCCGGAGGGCGGCGAGACGCGCGAAAAGCTCCGCCGGCTGCTGCGGCAGGGCGCCCTCGACGAGCGCGAAATCGAGGTCGAGCTGACCGACGGTGGCGGAGCTCCGCAGCTCTCGATCTTTACGCCTCAGGGCGTCGAAGAGATGGGTCTCCAGTTCAAGGATCTGCTCGGTGGCCTGTTGCCGAAGAAGACGAAGCGGCGCCGCCTCAAGGTGCCGGCCGCCCGCGACGCCTTCACGGCGGAGGAGGCCGCGCGTCTGGTGGACATGGACCGCGTGCGCGAGCTCGCGGTCGAGCGTGTGGAGCAGACGGGGATCGTCTTCATCGACGAGATCGACAAGATCGCGAGCGCCTCGGGTGGCAAGCACGGCCCTGACGTCTCGCGGGAGGGCGTGCAGCGCGACCTGCTGCCGATCGTCGAGGGCTCGACGGTGCAGACCAAGCATGGCGCTGTTCGCACCGATCACATCCTCTTCATCGCGGCCGGCGCATTCCACGTGGCAAAGCCTTCGGATCTGATTCCCGAGCTGCAGGGCCGCTTTCCGATCCGCGTCGAGCTCTCTAGCCTGTCGCAGGAAGACTTCGTCCGGATCCTGACTGAGC
>CAYGXT010000225.1:0-5668 GCA_964353695.1 uncultured Myxococcaceae bacterium | reverse complement strand
CGTGTCGTGGAAGCGGGATGGCGCCTGCCTCTCGGTCTGCGCCGTGGCCGGCAGCGAGCCTCGTGGCGCATTCGATCACGCAGCAGCGAAGCAGGCACTGGCCGCTGCGCTCGCGGAGCCCTTCGTCTCCGAGCTCACGCTCGAGCTGCGACGATCGGCGCGCCTGCGCGTCGCATTCACGGACGATCTTCCCGGGCACGGTCTTCGCGTCTACCGCCTCGCCGCCGGCGTGGCCCGCGGCTCAAAGCGGCTCGAGAGCGGACGCCTCGCGACAGGCGGAGCTTTCGTCGAGAGCGAGGCCTGGCGCGTCGAGGCCAGCGCCGATGGCAGCGTGACGCTCACGCACCGCGAGAGTGGCAGCGTGATCCGGGATGCGCTGCGCATCGTGAGCGAGGGCGACCGCGGCGACACGTATAACTTCGACCCCGTCCCGGGCGCAGCCAGCGTCGAGAGGCCGCAGCGCGCGCGGGTTCGCGTCGAGAGAGCGAGCGCCTCTGCGGCCACGCTCGCCGTCGAGCTCAGGCTTCGCATTCCGCTCGCCCTCGAGCCGGATCGGGCGCACCGCAGTGCGAAGCAGGTGGAGCTTCCGATCACGCTGCGCCTGCGGGTGCTGGCCGGCCTCGACCGAGTGGATGTGCTCGTGCACGGCGACAACACCGCGCAGGATCATCGGCTGCGGATCCAGCTGCGGGCGGCCTTCCTCGCGCGCTGCTTCGAGGTCGAGTCCGCCTTCGAGACGGTCGAGAGAAGCATCGCGCCGGCGCGCGACTCCTTTGGCAGCGCGCAGCCTGCCGAGTTTCCGATCGGCAGCGTGCCGCAGCGCAGCTTCGCGAGCATCAGCGACGGCGTACGGGCGCTGACCGTGGCAGCGCGCGGGAGCAGCGAGGTCGAGGCCGTGCCGGAGCCGGACAGCACGACGTCGCTCGCCGTTACCCTATTGCGTGCCGTGGGCTGGCTCTCGTGCAGCGACCTCTCGCTGCGGCCGGGTCCGGCGGGGCCGATGTTTCCGACGCCGGGCGCGCAGGTGCCGGGGCCCTTCGTCGCCGAGCTCTCGCTGCGCCTTCACGCCGCGGGCGAGATCTCGCGCGTGGCCGAAGCGCATCGTTTCGCCTGGCCTGCGGCAGCTTTCGCGCTGGGCGAGGGAGCGGGGGCGGCGCTTCGCGACGGCACGCGGCTGCTCGAGATCGACGATCCGGCGATCGTCGTTTCTGCGCTCGAGCCCGGCCCCGACGGCATGCTGCGCGTACGCCTCTACGAGGCCACGGGCCGGCCTCGTCGGCTACGCGGGCGCATTCCCGGCGCCACGCAGATCCTGGCCCTCGACCTCACGGGTCGACCCGACACGGGACTCTCGTTGGAGACAGCCGGAGACGCCTTCGAAGCCGAGCTTCGGCCTGGCCAGCTGGTGGATCTCGAGGTGTACTTCGCGCCTGCAGCGGGCTCGACTCTCAGCCCAACCGTAGCTTGATCCGCCAGCGGATCAGCAGCAGCAGCACGCCGAAGATGATGCAGAGCGCGAGCAGGGGCACCAACACGTCGCCCAGATCACCACCGCGCGAGATGAGACGGCGAAGGCCGATCTGATACCAGCGAAGGGGCATGAGCCCTCCGATGTGCCGGACCCCGTCCGGCATCAGCTGGTAGGGAAACATCACGCCCGAAAGCACGAACGAAGGCAGGATGAAGAACGTGGTCAAAAAGACGGCCTGCGCGGAGGTGCGCGCGAGAGCTGAAACGAGGACTCCGATGGCGAGCGACGCGAGCACGAAGGGGAGCGTGAGGACGAGCAGTCCGATCCAGCTCCCGGTGGGCCATAGGCCAAAAAGGAGGCCCGCTCCGCCGATGGCGAGGCCGAGAACGAGGTAGCTCACTCCGACGTACGGCAACAGCTTGCCGAGGACGATCTCGAGCGTTCCGGTCGGAAGCGAGAGCGTCTGCTCGTAGGTGCCGGACTCCCGCTCCGCCACGAGGCCAAGGCTGGTCACGGAGAGACAGAGGTTCGTCAGCAGCATGCCGGCCAGCGTTGCGAGAAAGAAGTTCCGGTCCCGGAGCGTCGCGTTGAACCAGAAGCGGGGGCGCAGATCTATGGCTCCCCCCGCGCGCAGGGAGGGCGCCGTGTCAAAACGTGTCGACTCGATGCTACGCGTCCCCAGCTGCGCAGCAACCTGTCGCACGATGCCCGCCACGCGCGCCGCCGTTAGCGGATCGGCGCCGTCGAGCAGGAGCTGCACCTCCGGAGCTCCCCGCGCGACCTCGCGCCGCAGCTCGGGCGGGATCACCAGCAGCACCACGGCATCGCCCCGCCGCAGCCAGGCGCGGCCCTCGTCGTAGCTCTCCGTTCGCAGCGGCTCGCGGAAGCGTCCCGTTGCTGCCACCTCGGCGATTAGGAGGCGCGACAGCGCCGTCTGGCTCCGGTCGAGCACCGCCCACGGCACGTTGTGAGGATCGTTCGAGAGCGCGAAACCGAACAAGAGCAGCATCATGATCGGCTGCATGATGACCGTTGCGAGGAACGCCTTGTCGTGGCGCATCACCGTGAACTCGCGATAGGCCATGGCCAGCACATTCGAGATCAGGCTCGCCATCGCGCTCATGCCCGCTTGCCCAGCGAGCGCAGGGCGATCGCCACCAACAGGCCGCCGAACAGGAACAGCGCCCCAAGCTCCGGCAGCAGCTCGAACACGCCCTCTCCCCGCAGATAGATGGCGCGGCTGACGCGGATGTAATGGGTCGCCGGGAAGATCTCCGCCAGCCACTGCACGGGTTGCGGCATGTTTCGAATCGGGAACGCGAAACCGGAGAGCTGCACGAGCGGGATGCTGGTGAGCACCGTCTTCTGCACGGCCTCGGCCGCTGTCGCCGATGTGGCCGAGAGGATCAGTCCGAGGGCGAGCGATGTCAGCACGTAGAAGGAAGAGACGCCGACGAAGAGCAGCACGCTCCCGGCGGGCCAGACACCCAGCACGAGCCCCGCAGCGAGCAGCATGATCACGACGTCGAGGGCGAAGACCGCGCCGAGGGGAAGGAGCTTCCCGAGCAGGATCTCGAGGTTCGTGGCCGGCGTGAGCTGAAGCTGCTCGAAGGTGCCGCCGAGCCTCTCGTTCACGATGGAGACGGCGGTGATCAGCACCGTGAGGAAGCTCAGCACGAACCCGAAGGTTCCGGCCACCATGAAGGGCGTGCCCGCCAGCCGGGGATTGAAGAGAGCCCGCGTCACGACCCGAACCGGCGCGCTCGCGCTCGGGATCTGCAGCGCCGCGCCCAGCCCACGGCTCGAGATCGAGGCGCCGCTCGCCGTGACGAGCGCCGTGAGGAAGGCCTCAGAATTGCCCGCCAGCACGGCCTCGGCCCCGTCGTACAGCACCTGCACCTCGGGCCGCCGCCCGCCATGCGGAACTTCTTGCAGCTTGCGCTCGAAATCCGGAGGGATCACGACGCCGACCCCGACCTCGCCGCCGATCAACGCCGCCTCGAGGCTCGGCCGGGTGGCGTAGGGACGCGGGACGAACGATCCACTGGCCTCCAGCTCGGTCACGAGGCGCCGGCTAGCCGGTGAAGCATCCGCGTCGTGTACGCCGAGCGGAAGGTGCTCGACCTCGGTCGAGATGACGAAGCTGAAGGCAAGCAGCGCGGCCAGCGGCACCGCGATGAGGATCGTGAGGGTGAACGGATCGCGGAGCGTTGCTCGAACCTCGCGCACGATGAGGGTTCGGAGCCGGCGCCAGCTCATGCGGCCGCCTGCAACCCGCCGGCCTGTCCCTCGCGGATCAGACGCCGAAAGATCTCGTTCATCGGCGCCTGCTCGACGCGAAGCATGCCGGTCATGCTGCGCCCGAGCGCAGCCTCGATGCGGGCGAGGATCGCGGCGTCGAAGCTGCGGCTTCGGATAGCCACGCCGTCCTCACAGGCCTCGGGCTGCAGCCCCTCGGCCTCGAGGGACGCCGCGAGGCGCGGCCGCTCCGCGGGCGCGAGCTGGAGCACGAGCCGGTAGCCGTCGGCGTAGCGGGCACGCAGCTCGTCCGGCGCCGCATCCGCGATCAGTCGTCCCGCATCGATGAAGCAGACCCAGTCGCAGTAGTCCGCCTCCTCCATGAAATGCGTCGTGACGAAGACCGTGACGCCCGAGGCAGCCTCTTCGCGGATCAGCTCCCAGAAAACGAGGCGCGAGAACACGTCCACGCCAGCGGTGGGCTCGTCCAGGAAGAGCAGCCGTGGCTCGTGCAGGATGCTGAGCGCAAGGCCGGCCCGTTGGCGCAGGCCCGCCGGCAGGTTCTCAGGCCGCTCGCCCTCCGCCGCCGCGAGATCGAAGCGCTCGCGCAGAGCGCCCCAGCGCCGCTCGAGCGACTCGCCGCCGAGGCCGTAGAGGCCCGCGTAGAACTCGATGTTCTCCCGCAGCGAAAGCCCGTCGTACAGGCTCACCTTCTGCCCCATGTAGCCGATGCGCTCCCGGACTCGCCGCGGATTTCGGATCACGTCGATGCCGTCCACGACGATGCTCCCCGCCGTCGGCGTCAGCAGGCCGATCAGCATACGCATCGTGGTGCTCTTGCCCGAGCCGTTGGCGCCGAGAAAGGCGAAGATCGAGCCCGGCTCGACGGCGAGGCCGAGATCGTCCACCGCGACGAAGTCCCCGAAGCGCTTCGTAAGGCCCCGCGCCCGGATGATCGGCTCGCTCATGCGGCCGCTCCCTGCTGCCGCGCCAGCGCCAGCAGCGTCGACTCCATGTCCACCCGCGCCTGCTCGGCGAGCCATACCCCCGGAAGAGCCCTCATGTCTCGCAGCACCCGCTCGCTTCCGGGCGTGTGCTCGAGCGGAACCTCGATTCGAGTGAAGCGACCGCTCGCGCGTGCGGCCGATACATACGGAAGCATTCTTGCCGCTCGTGCCACGTCCCCGGGCGCCAGGCCCCAGGCCCTGTAGAGCTCCAGCCGAACCTGCGCGCGCAGCTCCTCTGGGGTGCCGAGAGCGATCACGCGGCCCGCGTCGAGATAGACCAGCCGCTCGCAGGACTCCGCCTCATCGAGATAGCTCGTGCTCATCAGGATCAGCGCATGGCGCTGGCGCAGCGCCAGCAGCTCGCGGATCTCTTCCCGGGCGACGACGTCTACGCCGGCCGTGGGCTCGTCGAGGATCAAGAGGTCTGGCTCGGGCAGCAGTGCATTCGCGACGGCGAGCTTCTGTCGCATGCCGCCCGAGAGAGCACCCGCGGGCCGTGTCGCGAACGGAGCCAGCGCCGTGCGCTCGAGCAACTCGCCGGCGCGCCGCTCGAACTCCTGTGCCGAGAGCCGATGAAGCCGCGCCGTGAAGGCCAGGTTCTCGCGCACCGAGAGCGAGCGCTGAAGGCTGAAGACCTGAGGCACGTAGCCAAGCCTTGCCTTCAGCGGCCGTACCTCGCCCCGCAGATCCACGCCGAGGACGCTGGCTTCGTCGGCCTCGATCTCGAGCAGGCCCGCCAACGCACGCAGCAGCGTCGTCTTGCCGGCGCCGTCCGGCCCAACGATGCCCACGAGCTGAGCGCCCGAGAGTTCGAGATCGATGCCGTCGAGAGCCACGCGCTTGCCGTAGCGCTTGCGCAGACCGCGCAGGCGGATGCTGAGAACGCTCATGGCCCATGGAGGGCGGCCCGCTGCGGCCCGCCCTCGACGACGAGATAGACGTTGCCCTCGGT
>CAYGXT010000224.1:0-5698 GCA_964353695.1 uncultured Myxococcaceae bacterium | reverse complement strand
CTGCCAAGCCGCAGGAAGGCCGGGATGGTGGCGGCCAGGCTCAGAATCGCGAGTGCGACGAGGACGTAGCGCCAGCGCAGGCCGAAACGCACCACGGGTGTGTAGGCGCGAACCAGCCAGCGGTTGATCGGGTTCTCGTGCTCGCGGCGAATGTGTCCGCGAATCAGGATCCCCGCGATGGCCGGCGTGAGCGTCACCGACAGCAGCGCGGCCGCCGCCATGGCGTAGGTCTTGGTGAAGGCCAGTGGCTTGAAGAGCCGGCCCGATTGGCCCTCCAGCATGAAGATCGGGAGGAAGGAGACCGTCACCACGAGCAGGGAGAAGAAGACGCTTGGCCCGACCTCCTGCATGGCGCGCAAGATCACGTCCGCGCGCACTGCAGCGCGGCCGGCGCTCTCCCATTCTTCCAGGCGGCGATGCACGTTCTCGACCAAAATGATCGCAGCGTCCACCATGGCGCCGATGGCGATGGCGAGGCCGCCGAGCGACATGATGTTGGCCGTGAGGTGCTGCTGCTGCATCGGGATGAAGGCGAGCGCCACCCCGACCGGGATCGTGAGGATCGGAATCAGCGCGCTCCGTAGATGGAGCAGGAAGATCACGATCACCGCCGCCACCACGAGCATCTCTTCGAGCAGCGTGCGGCGAAGCGTGTCGATGGCGCGCAGGATCAGCTCCGAGCGGTCGTAGGTGACCACGAGCTCGACGCCCGCGGGAAGGCCTGGCTTCACCTCCTCGAGCCGCGCCTTGACCCGGTCGATCACTTCGAGCGCGTTCTGGCCGAGCCGCATCACGACGACGCCGCCCACGACCTCGCCCTCGCCGTCGAGCTCGACCAGGCCGCGCTGCATGGCGGCGCCGATCACGACCTCGGCCACGTCGGCGACGGTCACGGGAGCGCCTCTTTCCGAGACCCGCAGCGGAATGCGGCGCAGATCCTCCACGCTCGTTACGTAGCCGCGCCCTCGGATCACGTACTCATGGCCCGCGAGATCGAGCAGGCGCCCCCCCGTATCCTGGTTCGAGGCGCGGACGGCCGCGATCACGTCGCCTACCGACACCTTGAACGCCAGTAGCTTCACTGGATCGACCAGCACCTGATATTCACGCACGGCGCCGCCCACCGAGGCGACCTCGGCCACGCCGGGCACGCTCGCGAGCGCGTAGCGGAGCATCCAGTCCTGCAGCGTGCGAAGCTGCGCGAGGTCGTGCGCTCCGCTGCGGTCCACCAGTGCGTACTGGAAGACCCAACCGACGCCCGTGGCGTCGGGGCCGATCTCGGGCGTTACGCCTTCCGGCAGGCTTCCCTGCGCGCCGTTCAGGTACTCGAGCACGCGGCTCCGGGCCCAATAGAGATCCGTGCCCTCGTCGAAGACGACGTAGAGGAAGGAGACGCCGAAGTCGGACTGCCCGCGTACGTAGGAGACGCCCGGCGCCGAGAGCAGGCGCGAGGAGATCGGGTACGTGATCTGATTCTCGATGAGGTCGGGGCTCCGGCCCGGCCACTCGGTCGTGACGATCACCTGCACGTCACCCAGATCCGGGATCGCATCGAGGGGCGCCGTTCGCAGGGCCTGCACGCCCCAAAGGGTGGCCGCCGTGACCGCCATCAGCGTCAGCGCGCGGTGGCGCGCGCAGAGCGCGATCACGTGGGCGACAGCGCCCGTCGGCGGCGCGGTGTCGCTCACCACTGCTCCAGCGCGCTGCCGAGGCGGCTCTCGGAGGCAATCAGGTAGTTGCCGGAGACGACGATTGTCTGCCCGGCCTCGAGGCCCGAGAGCAGCTCGAGGCGCTCGCCGTCGCGAAGCCCGGTCTCGACTGCCTGCGGCCGCAGCCTGCCTTCGCCGAAGTCGACGAAGACGAAGCGTCGGTCGCCGGCGTAGAGCACGGCGGAGGCCGGCACCACGAGCCTGTCGCCGAGCTCACGCCGGAGCTCCACGCTGGCGTACATGCCGGGCAGCAGCGCATGGCCTGGATTCGAGATCTCGATGCGCGCACGCGCCGTGCGCGTGTCGCCATCGAGGAAGGGCGAGATTAGCGAGACCGTGCCTTCGAAGCGCTCGCCGGGGAGATAGGGCAGTGTGATGCGCGCCGCGTCTCCCAACCGCACGAGCGAGAGGTCGGCCTCGTAGAGTTCGGCCTCGATCCAGACGCGATCGACGGTGGCGATGCGGAACAGGCGCTCTCCGACCTGGGTTCCACTGCCCGCCACCACGTTCTTCTCGATTACGACGCCGCTCGAGGGCGCGTGGAAGGGCACATACTCGATCGGCGTGCTCGTCGCTGCAACACGCTGGATGTCGGCCGCCGACATTCCCCACAGGCGGAGCCTTCCCTCCGCCGCGCGGGCGAGCGTGTCGCCGCGCTGGCTCGCACGCGCCGTCAGAAACTCCTTCTGCGCGGCCAGCAGGTCCGGGCTGTAGAGCGTGAACAGAAGATCGCCGGCACGTACCGTCTCTCCCACGGCAGAGACCTGTACGCTGCCGACGTAGCCCATCACACGCGGCGAGACGTCGTGGATCCCGCCCTGGTCGTAGCCCACGAGGCCGAGAGCGCGAATCGTCACGCCGAAGGGCTCTCGCTGCACGGGGGCGGTGCGTACACCGGTCTTCTGGCGGCGAGCAGGATCGACGAGGATTTCGCCGGGAGGGGCCTCACCCTGCGTCTTTGCGCCGGGCGCGGTCGCACCGTGGACGTGCGCGGCAGGCGCGGCCTGGCTCTGGCCCCCGCGGCGCGGCGAGAGCCGAAGTCCTTGCTGGCCGGTGATGAGCGAGCCCTCGGCCTGGACCACCCTGCCGTCTTCTGTCCGGGCGCTCACATCCACGCGCCAGGTGCCGTCCATGTCGAGTGAAAATTCGGCCTCGTAGCGACCATCGCCCAGAGACTTGACGCGCGCGGGGCCGCCCATGGCCGCCATGGCGCCCATGGCGGGCATCACGACCTTGACCTCCACTTCGGCACCCTGAAGCGGTTTCCCGTCGGAGCCGAGCACGCGCAGCTGCATGCGGTTCTCGCCCGTGCGTGGCGTCGCGGGGTCGAGCTGCACCTCGAGGGCGAGGCCCTGGCCCTCGACGCGCGTCACGGTCTCGCCACCACATGCGGCGAGCGCGAGAGCAAATGCTGCAAGCAGAGAGAGTGAAGATAGAAAACGACACATATTGGTGTTCCTTCTCATGGGAGCCCCGGAGTGCGGCCGAGAGCCCGGGTGAGCTCCGTGCTGCGCCGGCTGACGTCGGCCTTCGCGGTCTCGGTATCGAGCTCGGCGGTACGCAGCCCGCGCTCGGCCTCGATCACGGTCTGGAAGCTGCCTCCGCCGGTTTCGAAGCCGACGCGCGCGGCCTCCACGAAGTCGCGGGCGGCGGGCAGGATTTCGGTCTCTTCCAGCTGCAGCACGTGGCGGGCCTCGTGCAGGCGCTCGAGAGCATTGTGTACCGAGAAGCGCACCTCGGCGGACGCTGCCTGCTCGTCGCTGCGGACGCGGGCGAGCTTTGCCTCGGCCTCGTCCAGCGCGGCAGCGCGCCTTTCGCGTCGGAGGGGAATGTTGAGCTGCAGGCCGACAGAAGGCTGGAGCGGCCGCTCCTGCCAGAAGGCGTCGTAGCCGGCCGTCACGGTGAAGTCGGGGAAGTACTCGCGCTCGGCCAGGCCTACCGCGGCCTCGCCCGAGGCCACGCGACCGCGGGCGGCGCGAAGCTCCGGCCGCGCGGCCAGGGCCTTCGTCTCCAGCGCGCGGACATCCGCCTCCGACTCCGCATCCGGCGGGAGCGCCGCCGGCGTGAGCTCCTTCGGAGGCGGCGGCAACGGGAGCTCGGGCCCGCGGTGCAGCAGCAGGTTGAGCTGCTGCACCGTCGTCCGCAGTCCCGTCTCGTAGCGGATCCGGTCGTGGCGGCGATGCGCGAGCTCGGCGGCAGCCTGCACGGGATCCTGGAGCAGGGCCTGTCCCGACTCGAGCCGCGCCAGGGCCGAGCGCTCGAGTTCTTCGAGGAGAGCGACGTGGTGCTCCTCGACTTCGAGAGTCCGCGCCGCCAGGTAGTAGTCGTCGAAGAGCAGGGAGCTGACGGTCGCGAGCTGCAGCCGCACGGCCTCGAAGTCTCCGGCCGCTGCATCGGCCTCGCCGAGAGCGACTTCGCCCCTCAGCCCCAGCTTTCCCGGGAAGGGAATCTCCTGGCTGACGTCTGTGCGCCATGCATCGCGCACCTCGCTCGCCGCGAAGGAACGCGGGCCGAGGCCTACGCCCAGCATCGGGTCGGCGAGGGAGGTCTCCTGCGGATAGCGCGAGAGTGCGGCGCGCCATGCCGCCTGCGCGGAGCGCAGCGTCGGATTGCGTTGCAGCACGGCTCGCACGAGCGCCTCGCGCTCGAGCGCGGGCAATCCCCGGAACAGCTCGTCACTCTCCGGTGTCGGAGCGGCCTGGGCTCGCGCGAGCTCCTCGCGCAGGCTCTGGTAGTGCGCACCTCCGCCCGCGCAGGCTGCAGCCGAGGCTGCAGCCAGGACGAGGGCAGCGGCACGCCGGTAGGCGGCATGCATGCGTCGAATCCCCATGGCTATGGCCGTCAGCGCGCTCGCGCGAGCCGGCCGTGTCGGATCACGAAGCCGTTGGGGGGATCAAACCTGCAGAACGACGGAGCGTTCGAGCGGAGGAGCGACAGAGGTCTCGAGCGCAATGGGAGCGGCCCGCAGCGCGGAGGGAAGAGGAGCGAAAAGGGGATCGATGGCGTGGACCCAGAGCGCGGCCAGCTTCACGAGGCCCGGGCTGGAGGCATCGGCTGCCGCGGGCTGCTGGCAACAAAGCAGAGGCAGAGCCCACTGACAGGGCATCCCCGGGTCCGGAGGCGCCGCCTCCCTTATAGGCGTTCCAGGCTGCGCCGGAGCCACTCCGTGGCAAGGGAGAGGCGACTGCCGATCTGTATGCCCCACGCCCGCGGAGGCGAGCAGGCCAAGCGCCATCCAGGCGAGCATCAAGATCGCGGCGCGCCGGGGCATGCGAGGCATGGCCCCAACATCGGCCGAACGCCCGGCGCCGTCAAGTCGTGCCCCGGAGCCGCCTGCGCCGTGGGGCCTGTCCCGGGAGGAAGCCGCTAGACTGCGCGAGCGCGGACGCGCACGGCGCCGCAATCCAGGAGCCCCCCATGGCCATTCGCCTGAATCGCACCAGCGCTCGCATCACCCAGGAGAAGTCCCAGGGCGCCTCGCAGGCGATGCTCTATGCCACTGGACTGCGCCCCGAGGATATGGCCAAGGCGCAGGTCGGGATCGCGAGCGTCTGGTACGAGGGCAACTCCTGCAACATGCACCTGAATGACCTCGCCGCAATCGTGAAGCAGGGCGTCCAGGCGGCCGGTCTCGTCGGCATGCGCTTCAACACCATCGGCGTCTCCGACGGCATCTCCATGGGCACGGAGGGGATGAGCTACTCGCTCCAGTCGCGCGATTTGATCGCGGACTCGATCGAGACCGTGATGGCGGCCCAGTGGTACGACGCCAACATCTCGCTGCCGGGCTGCGACAAGAACATGCCGGGCTGCATCATGGCCATGGCGAGGATCAACCGCCCGTCGCTCATGATCTACGGCGGGACGATCAAGCCCGGCCACAGCCGCACGGGCGAGCCTCTCGACATCGTGTCGGCCTTCCAATGCTACGGCGAGTTCATCGCGGGTCGAATCGACGAGGACGCGAGGGCCGACATCGTGCGCCATGC
>CAYGXT010000223.1:0-5722 GCA_964353695.1 uncultured Myxococcaceae bacterium | reverse complement strand
TAGGCCCATGCACTCGGGGGGGGGAAGCAAGGGCATGCGCGGCATCCTGATCGTTCTTCTTGCGGTCCTCGTGCTGGGGCTCGGCGGCCTCGGCCTGGTTCGCTGCGAGGGCTCCGCGCCCTCGGTCGAGGCATCGCAGTCGCTGGTCATCGGCCGCGAGCCCCGGGCGATCGCCATCGGCGTCGCGGACGAGGGCTCGGGCCTGCGCGACGTGAGCGTCTCGCTGCTGGCGCCCGCGGGCGAGAAGCCCCTGGCTGCGCGCGAGTTCCCGGGCGGCTGGCTGCGCGGGAGCGGCGTCGCACGGGAGTCGATCGAGGTGCCGCTCGATGCGAAGAGCCTCGGCCTGCCGGATGGCCGGGTGGCGCTGCGGGTCGTGGCACGCGACTGGTCGTGGCGAACGCTGCTCGGCGGCGGCAGGACCGTCGCGGAGATCCCGCTCAGCATCGACACGAAGCCGCCGCGCGTTTCGGTCGAGAACACCCTCACTTATCTCGAGCGCGGTGGCTCGGGCCTCGCCGTCTACCAGGTGAGCGAAGACACGACACGAGACGGTGTCATGGTGGGAGAGCTCTTCTTCCGCGGCCATGCCTTCCCGGGCGAAACGGCGGGGCGCCATCTCGCGTTCTTCGCGATCCCGCAGGACGCGCCTTCCGACCCGCCGATCCGCGTCCTGGCGGAGGACGCCGCGGGCAACCGCACGCTGGTCGGCTGGGGCACGCACTTCAAGGAGCGGCGCTTCCCCGACGTGACGCTCAACCTCAGCCCGCAGTTCCTCGAGAACAAGGTGACGGAGCTCGCAAGCGCCCGCGGCATCGATGCGACCGACCGCGTCGCCGCCTTCCAGCGCGTCAACAGCACGGGCCGCAGCGAGGACGAGCAGAAGATTCGCGAGATCACGAGCAAGAGTGCCCCCCAAAAATTGTGGAACGGAGCCTTCGAGCAGCTCCGGAACTCGAAGGTCACGAGCCAGTTCGCCGAGAAGCGGAGCTACTTCGTGGAGGGCCAGCAGATCTCGCAGGCCACCCACTACGGCTTCGATCTCGCCACGACCATGAACTCGCCGGTCACGGCGTCGAACTCCGGCAAGGTGGTCTGGGCGGACGACCTCGGCATCTACGGTGGCAGTGTCATCCTCGACCATGGCTTCGATCTCTTCACGCTCTACGGCCATCTCTCGCGCATCGACGTGAAGCCCGGGGATGAGGTGAAGAAGGCGCAGAACATCGGGCTCTCGGGCTCGACGGGTCTGGCCGGGGGCGACCATCTGCACTTCGCGACGCTGCTCGGCGGCGTCTACGTGGATCCGGTGGAGTGGTGGGATCCGAAGTGGGTTCGCGAGAAGGTGGACGCGTTGCTGGTCCCCGCGAACGGCCCGGCAAGCGTGGCGACGGAGCCGGGCTCGCCCGCGAGCGTTTCGGCGCCGCCAGCGGGGGCGCCGGCGGCAGGGACGCCGGCGAAACCCGGGCGCTAGCGCTGCGTTTGCAGGCGGCCGCGCGCGGCGAGCGCGACGCACTCCTCGCCTGGTACGATGCGAATCGCCGCGATCTTCCGTGGCGACGCACACGCGATCCCTACGCGGTCTGGATCTCCGAGGCGATGCTGCAGCAGACGCGGGTCGAGACCGTGATCCCCTACTGGCACCGCTTCCTCGAGCGCTTCCCCGACGTTGCGACACTGGCAAGCGCGGAGCTCGAAGAGGTCTACGAGCTCTGGGCGGGCCTCGGCTACTACACGCGTGCACGCAACCTGAGCCGGGCGGCGCAGGCCGTGATGCAGCGTTTCGGAGGTGAGCTGCCGGACGACGCAGAGGCCCTGCGCTCGCTGCCCGGGATCGGTCGCTACACCGCAGGCGCCGTCGCCTCGATCGCCTTCGATAGGCAGGAGCCCGTCGTTGACGGGAACGTCGAGCGAGTGCTCGCACGCCGGCTCGGCCTGCGCACGAACGTGAAGGCGCCGGAGACGGCGAAACAGATCTGGCAGGAAGCTCTCCAGCTGGCCCACGGCCCGCGGCCCGGCGATCTGAACCAGGCGCTGATGGAGCTGGGGGCGACCCTGTGTACACCCCGTTTGCCACGCTGCGACCACTGCCCCTGGTCGGCGTCGTGCAGCGCATGCGCGGCCGGCGACGCGGAGCAGATCCCGCGCAAGGCCCCGAAGGCTGCCGTGAAGAAAGCCCGAGCGGTGGCGGCGCTCGTGCTGCGCCGAGGACGTGCGCTGCTCGTGCGGCGGCCGGCGGGCTCCCTGCTCGGCGGCTTCTGGGAGCTTCCGGGAGGAGAGATCTCGCGCGGGGAGAAGCCGAAGGACGCGCTCGGGGCACGTCTCGCCGAGCGCTTGGGCCTGCGACTCTTGGAGCTCCGAGCGGCCGGCATCGTGAAGCACAGCTTCACCCACCGGAGTCTGCAGCTTCACCTTTTTGCCGCCGCCGCCCTGCCCGGCCGCGTGCGGCTCGACGGTTACGCGAAGCATCGCTGGATGCCGTTGGCCGAGCTTTCCGGGCTGCACACGAGTGTGCTCACCCGAAAAGCCTTGCAACGGCTGCTGCCCAAGACCGGCGAGACGTGATGGCGGAAGGCGGCGGACGCGACGACCGCGAGCGCTTCGATCGCGAGATGGCGGACGTGAAGCCGCTCGCGATGGGCAAGGCCCGGGTAGCCGCTTCGAAGCGGCGCCCCGCGGCGCGGCCCGCCGACCAGAGCCCGGACGTCGCCTTCGTGCGCGAGGGAGAGGGGGACGAGGTCGGCTTCTACGCGAAGGATCTCGGGCGCGATCCCTTGCTACGCCTGCGCCGTGGCGAGGTCGAGACGACGTTCGCCGTGGACCTCCACCACCGCAATGCCAAAGAGGCCCGGCGCGACGTCGCGCAGGCCCTTGCACAGGCCATGGCTTCGGGAGCAAAAGGGCTGCGCATCGTCCACGGCAAGGGCCTCCACTCGCCCGGCCCCGCGGTCGTCCGCGACGTCGTTCGCGAGGGCTTGCTGCGCCCTCCCCTCGCACGCTGGGTCGCAGCCCTCGCTCCCGCGCCGGCACGTCAGGGAGGAACGGGCGTCACGCTGGTCTGCCTGCGTCGCGCGCGCGCCTCGGCATAGGACACGCCCGCCCAAGAGCAGTCGATCAGCGGGGATCGATGCGAGTGATGACGGTGTCGGCGAAGCGTTGGAGAGCGGCGGTCTTCACGCCGAGGTCGCGTATGTCGCCGCCGTAGAGGTGCCAGGGCACGGTGATGCAGTCGGTGACGCCGTGCTCTTCGAGGCGGCGGAAGCCGTCGGAATCGAATACGTCGCCGCAGACGACCTTGATCTCGAACGGGTCGTTCTCGCGTCCCCACTCAGCGCGAAAGCGCAGGAGCTGAGCAACGTAGGCACAGATCTCGGTCTCCGTGTTCACAACCGAGATCCAGCCGTCGCCGAGGCGCGCTGCGCGGCGCAGGCCGGCCTTCGAGACACCGCCCACGTAGATCGGCACACGCCTCGACGGCGCCGGGCGCATCTGCAGGCGCCCGAACTGGTAGTGCTCGCCGTGGTACTCGATCATGTCGCCGCCGAGACAAGCACGGATGATCTCGATGGCCTCGTCGGCGCGCGCCCCGCGCGTCTCGTAATCCTGCCCGCACCAGGCGAACTCCTCGGGGGTCCAGCCGAGGCCCACACCGAGCGCCACCCGGTTGCCCGAGAGCACGGCCGCCGAGCTGACCATTTTCGCCACGAGAAGCGGCTCCCGGATCGCCAGCTTGAGCACGTTCGTGTAGAAGCGAAGGCGGCTCGTCACCGCAGCCATGGCCGGGATCGCGACCCAGGGATCGATCCACGGCGTCTGCGCCGTCCAGAAGCACACCCCGTCCGGTGTGTAGGGGTAGGACCCGGAGATCTTCTCCGGGAAGAATACGAAGTCGGGAACCGCAATGGCGCCAAAGCCCGCCGCCTCTGCCGCCACGGCCAGCGGCAGGTATTGCTCGGGCTCCACCATGGCCAGGGCGAGACTGAACTTCACGAACACATTCCTCCGTCGACCCGCAGCATGGTGCCGTTCACATGGCGCGCGTCGTCGGAGGCGAGGAAGGCAATCGCGCTGGCGGCATCCGCCGGCTCGCCGAAGCCGTGGAAGGGCATGATCCGCTGGATGAGCTTCGCATCGGCTCCCGGCGGCACTGCGAAGGCTTCGTGGATCGGCGTCTTCACGGCGCCCGCACATACGGCGTTCACGCGCACGCCCTGGCGGCCATACTCGATGGCGAGCTCATAGGTGAGGGCCAGCACACCTCCCTTCGAGGCCGTGTAGGCGGCTGTCCAGGCATGGGCCTGGAGTGCCGCCGTGGAAGACATGTTCACGATGGCCCCGCCTCCCTGCGCCAGAAAGTGCGGAATCGCCTCGCGGCATAGGAGGAACGTGCCCGTGAGGTTGACGGCGAGGATCCGGTTCCAATCCTCGAGAGAGACCTCGTGGCTGTGCTGGAAGCGCAGGATGCCGGCCACGTTGCAGAGCACGTGCAGCCCTCCGTAACGCTGAACCGCCTCGCGCACCGCCGCCCGCACCTGGCCCTCGTCGCTCACGTCGCAGGCACAGGCTGCGGCCTCGAAGCCATCGGCCTGCATCTGCTCCACGGCCGAAGCCAGGCCTGCGGCCTCGACGTCGGCGCAGACGACCCGCGCTCCCTCGCGGGCCAGCCGCTCGGCTGTTGCGCGGCCAATGCCGGAGGCCGCGCCGGTGACGAGGGCGACACGCCCTTCGAATCTTCGCATCGTTTCCCCCTTCTCCGCCCACTCGAACCACGCCCACGATATCATCGCGGCTCGCCACGCGAAGGAGCCCGCCATGATTCTCGATCGGTTTCGCCTCACGAACCGCGTCGCGGTAGTCACGGGCGCCGGCAAGGGCATCGGAGCCGGCATCGCCGTGGCTCTCGCCGAGGCCGGCGCCGACGTGGTGTGCGCGGCTCGTACCGAGGCAACGCTCGAGGTCGTAGCCGAGCGCATTCGCAAGCTCGGGCGGCGCGCCCTGGTGGTGACCTGCGACGTCAACGAGCAAGCGCAGCTCGAGGCGCTGGCCGCACGCACGCTGGAGGGTTTGGGCCGCGTGGATGTGCTGGTAAACAACGCCGGCGGCTCGCCGCCGAAACCCTTCCTGCGGACCAGCGAGAAGGCCTTCGAGGATGCCTTTCATTTCAACGTCACGTCGGGGTTCACCGCGAGCCGCCTCTTCGTGCCGCATATGCAGGCTGCGGGCGGCGGGAGCATCGTCAACATCTCGTCGGCGCTCTCGCACCGAGTCGAGAAGGCCTTCGTCGCCTACGGCACAGCCAAGGCCGCCCTCAACCACATGACGGAGCTGCTGGCCTACGAGCTGGCGCCTCGCATACGTGTCAACGCCATCGCGGTCGGCTCCATCGAGACTGAGGCGCTCGCGCCCTTCCTCTCGAGCGGAGACCTGCGCGAGAAGATGGAGGCGCTCACGCCCATGGCGCGGCTCGGCACACCCGAGGACGTCGCGACGATGGCGCTCTACCTCGCATCGCCTGCCTCGTCCTGGGTCACCGGCAAGATCTTCGAGGTGGACGGCGGCTGCGTCGCCTCGAACTGGCCGCTGGATCTATCGGGCATCTGAGCGGGCGTAGGATAGGGCGGGTGCGCTCCGAGTCGCTGCCCGGGGGCAGTCCTTTCCAATCGAGAGATGAGAGCCTGAAGGGGCTGAGCCTGTTCCGGATCAGGCGGCGGAGTCGGAGCCGGCC
>CAYGXT010000222.1:0-5737 GCA_964353695.1 uncultured Myxococcaceae bacterium | reverse complement strand
CTCGCCGAGAAGACCTTCTACCTCTCGAATCTGCTGCCGACTCGTGCCGGAGAGAGGCCGCACTACGAGCGCGCGCTCGCGGCGGCGGGCGTGCGCCTTGAGCGCATCGACGAGGGGCTCCGCTTCGAGGGCGAGGCAGACTTCTTCCCCGCCGGCGAGTGCTACCTGCTGACCCACGGCCAGCTCGAGAAGCAGCGCTTCGTACCCGCGCTCGCAATCCCGCCCTGGAAGCGGGTCTACGGTTTCCGCACGGACGCCCGCGTCTCGAGCGTGCTGGCGCCGGTCGTGCGGCCGAAGCGCGTGCTCTCGCTCGAGCTGGTGCTCGAGGCCCACTACCACGGCGACACTGCGCTCTGCGCCTTCGGGCCGGGCCGAGAGCACCTCCTCGTCTACCGCCGCGCGCTGGCGCCCCGGAGCTGGCAGATCGTGAAGGATACATTCGGCGACCGCTTGCTCGAACTCGAGGAGAAGGATGCGGCACGCTACGCCGCCAACTCCTTCACACTCACGCAGGGCGCTGAATCCGTCCTCGTGCTGCCCGGCGGCGTCTCGGGCACGCTGCTGGCTCAGGTGCACGATCGGGGAGTCCGACCCGTCACCGTAGACGTCTCGGAGTTTCTCAAGAAGGGCGGCGGCAGCGTCAAATGCATGATCGGGGATCTGGGGCCGATGCGGGAGGACGATCTGCGCCCGGGTCCAGCCACTCCTGGGGGTGCGCCTTGACGTTCTCGCCACTTGGCGTGATCATGGAGCCAAAAGGCGCAACCGAGCCGGGGAGGTTCATCTGGGAGGTTCATGGTGGCCAGTCCGAACACGCGCGAAATCGAAGAGGTTCTGAGCGTTCTCGGGGGGCCGAGGGTCGTGGGTCGCAGCGTGCGCTCTCCCGAGGACCTTGCCAAGCGCGTGCGCGAAGGCCTGGCCTTCGCCGCTTTGTCCGCCGTGGTGCAGCAGTACGGGATCTCACGCGACGTCCTCTGCGGCATCCTTCACCTGTCGCGCCGGAACCTCCTCCGGCGAAAGGAGCAGGATCGCCTCTCTCCGGACGAGTCCGACCGGCTCTACCGGCTGGCTCGCATACTCGCCCACGCGAACCGCGTGTTCGAAGATCCGGAAGAGTCGGCCGACTGGATCCAGGCGCCGAATGCGGCCCTTGGTAAGCAGCAGCCGCTGGCTCTGCTGGACACGGACATCGGCGTGCAGCAGGTCGACCAGGTTCTCGGCAGGATCGAGCACGGCATCATCGGCTGATGCGTGTCTGGCGCATCTGCAAGGTCGAGCATGCCGCGAAGGCCTTCACGGGCGAGGGAGCCGTCCTCTACGCCGGCCGCTGGCATCATTCCGGAACTCCCGTGGTCTATACCTCGGATAGCCGGGCACTCGCGGCCCTCGAGCAGCTCGTCCATCTCCACCGGAACCGTCTCCCCCCTCATTTCGTCTGCTTCGCCGTGGACATCCCGAACCGCCTCGCGATTTCCGAGGTGCGCGCCCGGGATCTGCCGACCGGGTGGCGCAGGTACCCGCCGCCGCCTGCCCTTCGAGACATCGGCACGCGCTGGGCCGCGTCCTTTGCGACCGTCTGCCTTCGCTTGCCGTCGGCCGTCGTGCCGGGAGAGCACAACGTCCTGTTAAACCCGCGCCACGAAGATTTCGGCAGGCTTACGCGAAGCGATCCCGAGCCCTTCGCCTTCGATGAGCGCCTCGTCGCACCGTAGCCGGGCCTGGAAGCCCGCGAGCGGAAACGGCGGATGGGCGCTTCATCCAGGCCTCGTCAATCCTGGTCGCAGGCGGAGAGCCTGTGAATCAGTGTCGAACATGCGCCGCCTGATGAGATCCCGACGAAGCCGCTCCGCCGGAACGACGACGGCCTCGGAGTAGGGTGCCAGGCAGATGCCGGCGGGGATGCCTTGCTGAGTCAGAGCCGGTAGGCATCGCCACAGCAGTTCGAAGAGGGATAGCTCGGAAGGTTTCAGATGGGACCAGTGCAATGCGACGAAGTACTCCGCGCTCTCGACGTCTGGCCACAGCGGGAATATCAGATGGTGAGAGGCGCCGTGGACGGCGACGCGCTCGCCGTGGCGGCAGCTGAGGCACCATGCACGCTTCGAGACGGACGCGTGATCGAGGAAGTGCGAGTAGATCTGCGAAGCATCGCCCGGCGGCACGTGAGCTCCCGGCGGGACCGGAAGGGGTGCTGACGACGAGCGTGGCTGCTCAGACGCTCGGCGTCAATGATGAACAGACGTTCACTCGCGCTTCTCGAGTAGGTGGCCGGCCACTAGCAGGATGGCGAGTACGAGCGACGGTCTCGGTGCCGCGCGGATGGTGGCAGAAGTGGCCTTAGCCGAAGGCGAGCCACTGCCTCTCACTCGTGGCGGCCTTCCCGAGCTTCACGAGGTCATCGCTTGGCACAAGGTTCGGAAGCCAGACGTCGTAGAAGTCGCGGCTGGCGAACTCGGACTTCGGCACCCCGCGCAGCGGTCGTCGCAGCGTTCCGATGCGCAAGCCCTCGTTCTTTCCGCGTGGGCTACCGAACTGGATGATACGAATCGACATGGGTACCCCGTCTCGCTGCGGCGACTGGCGGTCTTCTCTGCACGCAACCGGTCAGCGCTCCAGCGGCTCAGGCCGCAACTTACCTGCGCAGCGATGGATAGTGATAGGCGGTGGCGAACGTGCCGAGCTCTGACGCGGTTCAGATTCAGCCCGTGTGCAGCCGCGAGACGCGGGCGCGTGGCCCCACCTGATTCTGATGGAGTGGCTACCGAGCAGCTCGGCGCCGGACTGCCAGCATCGCGAGCCCCAGCGCCACGAGCGTCGCCGTGGTCGGCTCGGGGACCGAGACGAGATTGAGACGAAGGTGCCCGAGGAACAGCCCTGTGCCGCCAAGATCGGGAGGACCGGGGAGACGAGCAAAGGATGCCTCGATGGGCGTGAACTCCGGGAAGACATTGGCCGGTGGCATCTCGACCGAGTCGAGAATCTGACCGGAGCCTGGCTGGAAGACCGGAGCGGCGTAGTCGACGCCAAACCCGACGCTCATCTCGGTCCGGCCTACTGCTGCATGGAGATCCAAGATCGTATAGAGCTCCACTGCATCGCCAGCGAACGGGGGGACTCTCCCGGAGCCGGGTTCGTCACGTAGATCGAAAGCGTCGGGTCACGGCTCACGATCGTCGCATTGGGAAAGCTCATGACGATCGAGCCCAGCGCGACGTAGACGCCCACCCTCGGGGGCGGTGGCCGTGGAGGGAGCGGCCGCACGAGGATGCAGCGGCCTTCGAGGCAAGCTCGGCCCAAGCCAACACGGCTACAGACTGAGGGGCCGCCTAAGTTGCGTTTTCGGCCTTGGTGACCATATCGGCGAAGCACCGGGTGCGGTCGGGGGCGACGTGCCAGCCCAACTGCAGCCCGCGACCGTGAAGCTCCGGAGACTGTGAATGCATTCGTGGTTCCCGGCGCTGATCTATCTGCTCTCGGCGCTCGGGTTGCGCCGCCTAGACTTCACGCGCCGAGATCTCGCCGAAGCGCAATGACGCGTGGGGCGCGGTGGACGCCCAACGAGGGCGACCGCAGTGCCAGCGCACCGCGGCCGCCCCGTCGTGCTCAGTCTTTGAGCGTGCTTCGCGGTCGCCACCACGCGAGACCAACCAGGCCCAGTGCCAGCAGCGACATCGTGACCGGCTCCGGAATGAACTGGAAGCGCTGGTCGACGACCGGGATTGCGGCAAAGAGTCCGCTGCCGAGGTTCACGGTCTTCGCGACCGAGAGCTGCGTCACTGCCGCAAACGCGACCGAGTCGCTCGGAACGCTGCCCACGCCTTCGATGTCGTAGGTGAAGAGCGACCCGAGCACTTGATTCGCCGGGCCGAGCAAGGACTCGCCAACCCACGTCTGAGCGCCCGCACCGATCGTCGTACCCGCTGCAAACAGCGAGGCGCCGATGAGAATCGGGTTCGTGGCCGTCACCTGGTAGGACAGCAACAACGTCCCCGCGTCGCCGAGCAGCACCGACAGCGGGCCCGACAGCCGGAACCCGTCCGCCAGCAGCTGCACCGGGTAGTCGGCGAGATCGAGCGAGATGTCACCCGTGACGGTCGCTTCAAAGTTGGCAAAGGTGAGCCCCGCTACCGAGAAGCTCGCTCCGCCATCCAGATCGGCCAAGCTCAATGCGCTCGCACCCTTGGAGGTAGCGAGCACCGCCCCGAGTCCGAGCGCGCACAACACAACGAGCGATCGTCGATTTATAGGCATCAACACCTCCACAGAGTTGCGCCGGCCTTGCCGCGCACGACGCCAGTCGCAGCTCAAGGCTCGAGCGGTCCATAACCAACGTTTCGAAACGTTTCGGTGGAGGATGTGTCGCACTGTGTGCGGTGGCGCACGGCAGCCGACGTGCGAGTAGCAGCGTTTCACACGCGATGGATGCGCGACTCGGAACGCAAGCGGAAGCCGCCCCAGAACGGTTCACTAACGAATGTGATCCGCCATGCGGAGTCCTGAGCCGCCTGAAGCACAGCGCCGCGACGAGCCATGACCGACGGAGCGTGACCGCTGTCACCGAGGGAACGCCCTCTCGTCCCGATGACAAGACGCGACCGGTCAGTGCTTGATCGGCGCTGCAACAGGAGCATCCAAATGAATCGCAAGCTATTGTTCATACCCGTTGCTCTCGCAATCATGTTCTCGATCCAGGCTCATGCCTCCGACAGCGGGAGGAACACCGGCGCTACCAGCACGTGTAGCTGCCACGGGTCGCTCAGCTCGGAGGTCACGGCGACGATTGCCGGGCTCGCGACGATCATGCAAGGGACGACCCAGACATACACGACAACGCTGACGGGAAATCTCCTAACGGGAGCGGGCCTCAACGTTGCACTGGGCGGAATCGCCGGCGCGGCGCTCGGGGACATCGAGGCCAACACCAAGTTCATCGCCGCCACCAAGGCCCCCGCTCCCTACGCCACAGCCAACCAGATTACACACACCGACGCGCTTGCAGACAACACCGGGGACTGGTCCTACAACTTCACGCTGACCGCGCCGATGACGCTCGGATCCATCGTTCTCAAAGCCGTCATGGTCGCGTTCGACGGCAGCCGCGACGAGTCGGGTGACCTCGTCAACAACACTACCTTCAGCGTGCAGGTCATTCCCGAGCCCTCGACGATCCTTCTGCTCGGAACCGGGATGGCGGGCCTCGCAGCCCTTGGACGGCGGCGGCCCTAGCTCCAAGAGCTAGCCCGAAGGAATCGGCTCCACAGATCACGACGGGGGAGTTCGGCGCAGCCGGGCTCCCCTTTCGTCTTCTGGGCCTTTTCGAGCGCGTGGCGGCATCCGCATACTGGATGCGGCGATCGACGAGCGAGAGGAGGACGCGCGCGCTCTGCCTGGTTGAGCCTCTTCGTAGCCGCCTTGTATCTCGACGCCGATCCCCGGCTCTGCCGTTCCGTCAGATCACCTGGCCGCCGTTGGGCGAAATCACCTGCCCCGTCATGAAGGAGTTCTCCGGATCCACCAGCAGCATCGCCGAAGGCACGACTTCTTCGGGCCGGCCAAAGCGGCCCATGGGAATGCCGCTGAGCACGGCCATGCGGGTGAGTGCGTCGAAGGGATCGAGGAGCGGCGTGTCGATGAAGCCCGGAGCGATGGCGTTCACCGTGATGCCGAAAGGCATGACCTCGCGTGCGACGGATTTCGTGAAGGCGATGATGCCGCCTTTGGCCGCGCAATAGTGCGG
>CAYGXT010000221.1:0-5750 GCA_964353695.1 uncultured Myxococcaceae bacterium | reverse complement strand
TGGCCCGTCCTACTCTCCTCCAACCTTCTCCCGTATGGCAGGCAGCAGACTTCCATGCACGCACACGCACCCGGCCCGGATCGGCGGGCCCTCACCCTGGGTCTCGTGCTCACGGTCTCGGTCGCGGCTTTCGAGGCAATGGCCGTGGCGACGATCCTGCCCGAGACGGTGGCGGAAATCGGCGGGCTCTCGTGGTACGGGTGGGCCTTCTCGGGCTTCATGCTCGCGAACCTCGCCGGTATTCCGCTGGCGGGCCGGGCCGCAGACCGACTCGGTCCCGGCCTGCCCTTTGTGGGCGGGCTGGCGTGCTTCGCCGGCGGCCTCTCGGTCGCTGGCCTCGCGCACTCGATGGAGGTGCTGGTCGCAGGCCGTGCGCTCCAGGGTGCGGGGGCTGCCGCACTCTCCTCCGTGGCCTATGTCGCGATCGCACGTGGCTACCCGCCCGAGGCGCAGCCGCGCATGATGGCGTTGCTCTCGAGCGCTTGGGTCGTGCCGGGGCTCTTCGGGCCTGCGCTCGCCGCGGCGGTCGCCGCACGGCTGGGATGGCGCTTCGTCTTTCTCGGCCTGGTGCCGATGACGCTGGTGTTCGGCGGCCTCGCCTTCGTGGGCCTGCGCAGACTGGGCACGTCGCAGGTAGCGCCGGCCGCCAGCGACAGCACGGTGCGCGACGCCGCGCTGCTCACGGCCGGCGTGGCAATGACACTGTTCGGAGTACGTAGCGACGTTCTCGCAGCGTCCATCGCGCTCGGCGGCACTGGCGCACTTCTCGCGCTTCGCGCGCTCCTGCGCCTGCTGCCGGCCGGCACGCTCGTTGCGCGCGAGGGTCTACCCGCCGCCATCGCAGTGCTCGCTCTCATGAACTTCTCATTCTTCGCGGCTGAGGCCTTCTTGCCGTTGGCGCTCACACAGATTCGCGGCGCGGGGACGGGGCTGGTGGCGGCATCACTCACCGCGGGCACGCTCGCCTGGGTGGCAGGCTCGTGGCTGCAGGCGCGCGCGGCAGGCCGCATGGCGCGCCGTAGGCTGCTTCGCGCGGGGCTCGGCGCGCAGCTCGCGGGGGTGGCTGGCGCCTGTGCCGTGCTGCTGCCTGCCGTCCCACCGTCATGGGCCGTCGCCGCCTGGGCGCTGGCGGGTTTCGGCATCGGCATCGCATACTCGATCGCGACACTCGCGATCCTCGAGGCTGCGCCCGCGGGACGCGAAGGCGAGGTATCCGCGACTATGCAGATCGCGAACACCCTGGCGATCGCGCTCGGCACCGGCCTCGGCGGGGATCTGCTGGCGCGCGCGGCCGGCGCTGGGCGCCCGGTTGTCGAAGGCATCGCCCTCGTGGACGCGGCCGCGCTCGTTGCCTGTGCGCTGGCGCTGGTGGCGACGCGCGGCGTGCTAGAGCGAAGGCTTGCAACGCCAGCGAGTGTCACGGCGTAGGAGACGCCTTCGCGGTGGAGTTCGCGGCAACGTGCGCTTCCCTTTCTCAGGACCTGCTCCGCAGCGCCGCCGCGCCGCGCGGGCTAGGCTCGGTCTGCGTTCAGCGACCGAAGGAGGGAGGCATGCGCTTCTGGTCGGGTCAGCGGTTCGGTGCAAGCAGCGCATGCACGCTCGCCCTGCTCAGCGCCTTCTTGCTTGCGGCTGCCACCGGCTGCGTGGAGACGCGTACCGAGGAGGCGACGGGAGAGCAGCTCTACCTCCGCTGCTGCGCGTCATGTCACGGAACCTCGGGACGTGGCGACGGATCCCTCGCAGCATCCCTCGTGCCCCCGCCGACGGATCTGACCTTGCTCGCCCAACGTGCCGGCGGAAAGTTCGACGAAACAGCAGTGATGATGGCGATCGACGGCCGCCAACTCGTCGTGCAGCACGGGCCCCGTGAAATGCCGGTCTGGGGCGCCGTCTTCGCCGAGGATCACGAGAGCGAGCCCTTCGCGGCGTATCGGCCCATCCTCGACGCCCGCGCTTTGGCCGATTACCTGCGCACGTTCCAGCGCAAATAGGCCCGGCGGGCAGAGGAGAAGCCCCGCGACGTCGCGGCCGTGGGACGCTCTCTGCCGACGACGCCCGGGTGGTCTGGCCCGGGCAGGGAGAGGAAGCGAAGGGGAAGGCCCGGGCGACTCCGTAGCGCGAGGCAAGGCGCGGGGAGCATGGGGGACGTCTTATCGGCGATCGCGTACGCCGATGCCCCGGTGATGCTGCGTGCGGAGTCCTGCGATGCCCAAGTCAGTTCGCTGGCCGGTCATTCCCACACTTTTTCCCATCGTTTCGTCCGGGCGGAGCGCTCCATCGCCAGTGCAGTGCGCAACTCCCCCAGCGCGAACTCAGCCGTCGCCGCAAGCGGCGTGCCGCGCAGCGCGGCGCCTGCGAAGTCGCGGAACTGCCCTTCGTAGGAAAGAAAGTAACCCTGCGGCACGTCCGCCCCGACCTGCACGCCGCTCAAATGTTCGGCGTTGTAGAGCGTAACGTCGACAAAGCTGATCACGATCTCGCCCTTGGTGCCGGTGATGCGAAAGACGTCCTGCCGCGCTGTGGGGGCTTCGGTGATCATGAGATCGTACGAGGCCACGTGCCCGGAGCGGAACCGGAATAGAGAGCGCGTGAGCGACTCACCCTCCATCTTCTCGTACGGCTTCTCCATGGCGGCCACCACCTCGTCGATCTCGCCGAGCCACAGGCGCAGCGGCCGGATGTAGTGCGAGCCGGTGTCGATGCAGATGCCGCCGCCGGTCTGCTGCCGGTTCATCCGCCAGGCACGCTCGCCGCCGTAGAACGCCTCGAGCGGCGGAAAGAACATGTGCACCTGAGCGGTCACGACCTCCCCGATCGCGCCGGCCGCGATCTGCTCCCCGGCCAGTAAGATTTCCGGCCAGTACTGTGCGTTCTCGGCCAGCATGAACACGGTCGAGCCGCGACGTGCGGCGGCGAGGATGCGGTCGCAAGCATCGACGGTTGTTGCCATCGGCTTCTCCAGCAGCACGTGCTTGCCGGCCGCAAAACACTTGACCGCGGCGGACTCGTGCAGGTCGTGCGGCAGCATGAGGTCGACGGCGTCGAATGTCCCATGCGCGAGCGCGTCGTCGAGCGAGGTGAACGCCTGCGCCCCCGAGGCGGCGGCCGCCGCCTCGGCGCGGCCGCGATCGACGTCCACCGCGGCGGTGATCTCCAGTTCCGGCACGTTACGCATGGCCACGCGGTGCCATTCGGAAATAGCGCCGCAGCCCACCAGGGCCAGCTTCAGTTTTTCGGGCATTCCTCCCCCCCCTTTGACGCGCCTGCGGCGTCTGGTCCGTCGTGTAGTAGTGGTCGCGCCAGCGCGGCGAGACGGTGAGCCACTCGAAGTTGGTTGAGGCGAAATCTGGAATCATCAGCTCCGGTTCCTCGCGGATGTGGCACGGGCTCATCTGACGTATGCCTTCGAGCAGCGGCGCCATCATCGGCATGTTCGCCCAATCGTCGGCGCAGCGCTGGTAGCTCGGGCTGGATTTCGAAGCCGCCCGGGCGTGTGTTGTACAATGGCAACATGCGGATGTTTCCTATCTTCCCGCAACCTTGTATCAATAGGAGCGAAGAGCGGAGACCCCGAACTGGCGAAACGACCGCGTGGCGCTGAGGATCATCGGCGAGTGAACGGACGGCAATGAATGGATCGGCAACCGCAGTGCGCTGTGGAGTCGTGGCTCGCCGAGGCGCTGGCATCGACGCCGTTGCCGCCGGGGGTGAGCAGCCGGGAACTTGTCCGGCGCGCCGTCGCCTTCGACTGTCCGCCCCGCCTTCCCTACGCCCTGATCATGCCCGTGCTCAGCGACTTCTTTGAACTCGCCGCCTTGCAGCGAGTGATCGGCAGCGGGCGGGACCGCGCGCGGGGCGAAGTCTACTGTGACGAGTGGGGGGTACACCGAACGGCCGGCCCGTACTCGTGGGACGCGGTCGTCGCCCACCCGCTGGCCGACATGACGCGCCTCGACCGCCACCGCTTTCCAGAGGCCAGCGACTTGGTGCAGGTGGATGGCATCGCGCCGTTCGTGCGGCGGGCGCGGGAGGCGGGGAAGTACGTGGTGGCCGCCGACCCGGTGTTGATGTACGAGCGCCTCGAATCGCTGCTCGGCTTCGAATCGCTGCTCACCGCGACGCGACGCGACGCCGCCGCCTTCGCGGCGCTGCTTGACCGGCTCGCCGACCTGACCGTCGAGGCCATCGGCCTCGTCTCACGCCTGCCGGGCGTGGACGCGTTCATGACCTGGCAGGATCTCGCCTCGCAGACCGGCCCGCACGTCAGCCTCGACACGTTCCGGCACTTCTTCAAGCCGGCCTTCGCGCGTATCGCCGCCGCCGCGCACGAGAGGAACCTTCATTTCATCTGGCACATCTGCGGAGCGGTGGCCGACCTGATCCCCGAACTGATCGATCTTGGCGTCGACGTGATCCAACTCGACCAGCCCCGGCTCGTCGGACACGAGCTCCTCGCGGCGCGTTTCGGCGGCAAGGTGTGCTTCTGGAACACCATCGATACCCAGTGGGCCGTCGACGGATCCCACTCGCGCGCCGAACTCTACGCGGAAGCCGCCTCCATGATCCGCCCGTTTGCAAATCTGCCCGCGGGCCTGATGCTCCGCCACTACCCTTTTCCGGCGGACATCGGGCTCACTCCCGAGTTCCACGGAGACACCGCGCGGGTGTTCGCCGAACTCGGCGGGCTCCGCGCCGGGGTTTGAGCGGCAGCGCTGCCGCGGACATGGCTTGAGGCAGGAGCATGCCGGACCGGGTCACCATCGAACTGCAGCCGCGCGGCGAGACCATCACCGTGGATCGAGGGACGCCGCTACGCCTCGTCCTGCACGAGTACGGCATCGAATTTCCCTGCGGCGGACACGCCGGGTGCGCCGGGTGCAAGGTGCGCGTGACCGGCGGCATCCCTCCGGCCGACGAGAAACAGGCCGCCATTCTGACGGCAGCGGAACTGGCCGACGGCTGGCGGCTGGCGTGCCGGTGCCAGGCGGATCGCGACCTGGTGCTTCACGTTGAGCAGTGGGAGACCGTCATTCTCGCCGATCAGTCGGCGCTGGAGTTCACGCCGCGCGACGGGCTCGGCATCGCCATCGACCTGGGAACCACCACCATCGTCGCGCAACTGCTCGACCTCCGCAGCGGGCGGGTCCTTGCCGTGCGCTCGGCGATCAACCCGGGCACCGCCTGGGGCAGCGACGTCATGAGCCGCATGGCCGCGGCGCTCGACCACGGGACCCGTGCTCAGCTCGTCGCGGAACTGCGGCGTGGGGTGGGCAGTCTCGTGAGCGGCCTCGCCGGGGCGGCGAACATCGGCACGCGGCGCGTGGAGTCGATCATCATTGCCGGCAACACCGTCATGCACCACCTCTTCTGCGACATCGACCCGGCACCGCTGTCGCGGCCGCCGTTCGAGCCCGAGCAGCGCGACGCGTGCCGGCTGGGTGCCCGCGAACTCGGCTGGCCGGTTGCCGGGGACCCGCTGGTACGGTTCCTGCCCTGCCTGGGCGGTTTCGTCGGCAGCGACATCCTGTGCGGAATCCTCGTGACCAAGATGATGGAGCGGGAGACACCCATCATCCTCATCGATCTCGGCACCAACGGTGAGATCGTCGTCGGCAACCGCGAGCGCGCACTCTGCACGTCGACCGCGGCAGGGCCCGCGTTCGAGGGCGGAAGAATCGGCATGGGGATGCGGGCCAGCACCGGTGCGATCAGCGAGGTCGCTCTCGCCGGCGGCCGCTTCTGCTGCCAGG
>CAYGXT010000220.1:0-5754 GCA_964353695.1 uncultured Myxococcaceae bacterium | reverse complement strand
CCACCACCGACTTCCTGCCCAACGAACCGGATCTCGTGGCGGCGGTGGTGCGCATGCTCGGTCAGGCGTACAGCGTCGCGACCGCGCCGGCGGGGACACTTCCGCCGAACATCGCGCGCATCTCGAAGACCTTCGTCTTCGATCGCGGCATCGCGCTAGGCCAGGCGGGGCTTCATGCGCAGTTCGGACAGACGCTGCTTCCGACGCTGGAAGAGATTGCGATGGATCTCCTCGGCGCCGACCGCGCACGCCTTGGCGAGCTACTCGCCGCGGACAAGGTCGAGCAGCGTTCTGCCGATCTCGCTGCCTTCGATGCCTTGCGCCGCGCCGCCGATGCGGGCCACGATCTCGGCGACGTACTCGGCGCGCTGCTCGCAGGCGCCGCGCCGGCCGGGCCGCTCGCGGCCTTGCAGGCCGACTGGGCTGAACGTTTCGCCTCGCGTCCCGCGCATTTGTCGTTCGCGGTGTCGAGCCGTGGACCGCCGCTCCTCGCCCTGCTCGAAGACAGTGCGGGCAATCGCCTCGGCCGGCTCGCCGCGGACGAGTCGGTCGCGCACGGGATTCCGTTTGCCGAGCGCCTTGGGCTCACTGCCAACGGCGCTTCGAGCGGCGAGCTCTTCCTCGTCGCGGCGCGGCAGTCGAGCGCGTATCGCCTCGATCTCGTCGCGCCCGCAGCCACGAGCGCCGATATTGCACTCGTGGTTCCCGATGGCGCAGGGATGACGCAACTCGTGTATCCGGCCATCGATCTGCCGGCAGGCGCGCGCGTTCGCGTCGCCTGGGAGCAGGGCGGGGTATCGCCGTCGCTTGCGATCGACGACGACGCGGACGGCACGAGCGATCGCAGCGTTGCGCCCGCCTCCACGAATCCGATCGCCGATCGCGCGCCGAGCGTGGTCCGCGTCCAGCAATGGGGCAAAGGCCAGCAGACGAGCACCGCGCCGAGCTTCCAGACCGGCGATCCGATGGGCCGCATGGTCGGCGTGCTCTTCGATGAGGAGGTCACGAGCGCGAGCGCGACCGACCGCGGAAGCTACGCGTTGCCGGCCAACGCGATCGTGAGCGCGGCGCTTCAATCCGACCGGCGCCTCGCCTTCGTGACGCTAGAGAAGCCGATTGGCCCTTTCGTCGCGCGTGAGCTCTCGGTATTGGGGGTCGTCGACCTGCGCGGCCACGAGAGCGATTCCAGCGCTCATCCGATCGTCGCGGATCCCGATCGACCGGTCGGCGGCACGGTAAGCGGTCGCGTGCTCACTGCGGGCGGAGTCGCGATTCCCTTCGCGGAGGTCAGCTACATCCAGCCGCTGTCCTTCCCCGTTGGCGAATGGGAAACGGCCTGCATGGGCGGTCGCGACGTCAAGGATTTTGTCATTACGACGTATCGCGCGGACGGCCAGGGCCGCTTCGCAATCGACTACGTGCTTCAAAGCGACTTCCAGAGCAGCTGTCCCTCGAACCCGGACATCTGGCTGAACGCACGCAACGTCGGCGGCACCTCGAACTTCAAGCTCGAGGCTGCCGATCCGGCGACCGGCGAGATCGGTCGCGCGTCCACGGCCGTGCGCTTTGACGGTCAGCGCATGATCACGGACGTCGTGATCCGGGGCTTCGGGGCGATCGAGGGCACGGTTCTCGACGTAGACGGGGTGCCGGTGATCGGCGGCGATCCGGGCACACCCGAGTCGCTGCAGGTCGGCGCACGCAATCTTTCGACCGGCGAGCAGTACGTCTCGTGGGTAGACGCCAGCGGCCACTACGCTTTCCCGCGTCGCTTCGAGGGGCCCGACGGCACCCGCGTCGATGCGGGCGCCCCTGCCGTCGGCAACCTGTTGCTGCAGGTGTTCCGCGCGGCCGACGCGTCGACCGGCATCGTCACGGCGAACCTGCCCGCGGCCGGCGTCAGCGTGACGCAGGACATCGTGCTGATTCCGTCATTCCGTTACGGTTCGGTGACGGGGCGAGTATTCGAGTCCGACGGCGCGACCGGCGCTGCCAACGTGCGCGTGCAAGTGGCGTTCCGCGGCTCGCAGAGTGGGAGCAGCTTCGGCTTCCAGAGCGGCAAGGGCGTCGTTGGCGACGGCTTTACCGACGGCTTCGGCTTCTTCCGCTTCGATTCGGTTCCGGCCGGAAGCTTTGAAGTGTTGGCGCTGCGCCAGTCGACCCTCGAGCAGGCGCGCGCGAGCTCGGTGGTGGGCGAGGGAGAGACTGCGTCGCTGGCGATCGTGTTCCCGGGCCAGGGCGGCAGCGTGCGCGGCATCGTGCGCGACGCCTTCGGCAACGCGGTTGCGGGCGCGAAGGTGGCGGGCGGCCCCGTGCTCACGCAGACCGAGGCCGACGGCAGCTTCCGCATCGACGGCCTGCCGGTCGGCTCGTTCACGATCTACGCCCAGGCGGCGGGCGCGCGTGCGCTCGGAAAGATGCAGGTCGAGACGCACGGACCGAGCGAAGTGCAGACCGTCGTGATCACGCTCGAGGGCGTGGGCGGCATCGAAGGGCGAATCTTCGAGGCCAATGGAACGACGCCGGTGAAGGCGCAGCAGGTGCAGCTCTGGACGGGTCCGGGCGTGATCGGCGAGACTGTCACGGACAACGACGGCTTCTACCGCTTTGCGAACTTCCCGCTCCGCGGCGACTACTCGGTGATCGCGGTGCGGTCGGATTACGGCGACGGCGGGCAGGCGCGCACCGCCATCCGCTTCCCAGGCGATCTGCGCGTCGCGAACATCGTGTTCCGTGGCCTCACGAGCGACATCACCGGGCGCGTGATGCAGAGCGTCAACGCGAGCGCCACCACACCTGTGTTGGGCGCCAACGTGATCATCACGCGGCCGGTCTGGCGCATCATTCCCGACCAGGACATCTCGTCGGAGAACAACTACTACCTCGATTTCGTGAAGCAGCTCGCCGGCAGCGAGGAGTTCGGCGCTGCGGTCAGCAACGTGCTCGCGGCGAACGGGCTCGGCGGCGCACCGCCCGTCTTCTTCATGCTGTTGAACGAGCCGGTGCTCGTCGCCAGCGACGAGCTCGGACCGCACGGCGAGGTCACCGGCCGCTTCCACTTTACCGGGCCCGCGACGGCCGGTGCGCTCGGCGTCAGCGTGGGCGGGGCGTTCTTCGCGCCGACCACGCTCTCGACGACGATCCCGCGCATCGAGACGCCAGCCGAGAGCCGCATCGATCTGGGTGACATCCTGCTGGAGCCCTCGACCGGGGCGCTGCGCGGAACCGTGTATCTGCCGGACGGCGTGAGTCCGGTCGGCGAAGGCGTGCGCGTCGTGATCCATCCGATCGGCAGCGGCGGTGGCGAGGCGCCGGCAATCCCGGATTACGACGTCGAGACGGACGAGCAGGGCTCCTTCGAGCTGCCCTTGGTTCCGGCCGGCCGCTTCACGCTCACGGCGGACACGGGCGTTCCGAGCGCCGACGTGCGCGCCAAGGCGCTCGCCGAGATGGACACCGAGATGCTCGTTACGGACGGCCTGCGCCGCATTCCGAACGTGCGGCTCTACGGACAGGCGGGTGGTGCGGTGTCGCGGGGCGGGCTCGTCACCGCCGACATCCGGCTCCAGGACGTTGCGGGCGTCCACGTTCGCGTGGTGGACAGCGATGGCACGACGCCGGTTCCGTTTGCCGAGGTCACGCTGCATACGGGCTCGACCCTCGATGCCGCTGAAGAGGTGCAGTTCCTGCGCCAGACCAGCGACGAGAACGGTGAGATCGACTTCTTCCCGGTGATCGAGGGGCAGTTCTCGGCGAGCGCGTCGCTGTCTGGATCGCCGCAGCGCGGCCAGGCGCAGGGTGTCGTCGCGCAGGATCCGCCGAACGGTTTCGAGGTGCCGATTACGATCCAGCTTGGCGCCGTCACGACCAGCAGTGGCCAGGTCATCGCCGCGGCCGTGTTCGGCTCCGTCAGTGGCATGGTTTTCAAGGCGGACGGCACGGCACTCTCGAACCCGGCGCAGATCACGCTGCGGAGCGGCGGCGCGGTGATTCTCACCACGAGCGACGAGCACGGTGTCTTCCTTGCCGAGGATGTGCCGGCTGGGCTGGTGCGTGTGGACGCATTCGAGCCTTTTACGGCTCGGCGCGGTAGCGCGACCGGCACGCTGCGCAGCCAGGACGAGGTGGTGTTCGTACCGGTTACGCTCGCCGGGCTTGGCAGCGTGACGGGGCACGTCGAGCGTCGCGACGGCAGCGTACTCGGCGCCGGCGTCGACGTTGTGCTTACGCCGTCGGGAGACTTCAGCGCTCCCCTCGTGACGCGCACCGACGAGGGCGGAACCTACCTGCTGCCCGGAGTGCCGGTAGGCCCGTACTCAGTGCACGCCACCGATCCCGCGAGCGGCCTGGCCGGCGATGCCAGCGACACGATGCGCGCGGACGGCAACGTCAACACCACCAACGTCGTGCTCGAAGGCGCCGGCCGCATTAGCGGCGTCGTCTATGCGCCAGGCGTATTCCTCGACGCGCAGCATCATCCGGTGGATGCCGGTGGACGACCGCTGGCGAACCCGCCCGTGGCCGCCAGCGCGAGCGTCTTGATCGTCGGCAGTGGCTTCCGCGAGACCGTGCAGGCCAACGCCAGCGGCGTGTTCACCTCGAGCGCCTTCCTGCGCCTGGGCAGCTACGCCCTCTTCGCGACGCCGATCGCCGGGGTGGACGGTGCGCAGGCAAGCGCGACGATCTCCTTCGACGGCCAGCAGGCCGAGACCGCGCTTGCCTTCGCCGGTCAGGGTCGCGTCGAGGGCATCGTACTTGATTCGTTCGGTGAGCTCGGCGTGGACAAGGCGCTGGTGACATTGCGCAGCGGCAGCGAGTTCGGGCGCGGTTTCGAGCGCACGCTCTTTACCGGCACTGACGGAAGATTCGCCTTCGACGCGATCCCCGTCGGACCGGTCTCGATCTCGGCCGTGACGACGCTCCAGCAGCCAACGCTTGGAGCGTCGGCGAGCGGCGCGCTCGCAAGGCACGGCGACGTTCTCGCCTTCGCGGACGGTGACGCAGATCTGGCGCATCAGGCGCTGCGGCTCCAAGCGGTCGGCTCGATCATCGGCAGCGTCGGCGCCGCTGGCGCCGGCTCGATCGTTACGCTCACGGGCGGCGGCCTCGCGTTCACGACGGTCGCCGACGCGAACGGCGGCTTCCGCTTCGAGGGGCTTCCGCTCGGCGTCTACCGCGTGGACGTGCGCAACACAGCGACGGGCGGCGTTGCGGGCGCCGGCGCGTTGATCGGCAGCAACGGCCAGCAGGTCGATCTCAGCGCGCTCGCGCTCGACGCGAGCGATCCCATCGTCGTCTTTACGCTGCCGGGCGCGAACGCGGTCGGCGTTTCGCCCGCGGCGCCGATCGTCGTGAGCTTCTCTGAGCCGATCGATCCGGCGAGTGTGGACGCGAACGATTTCCGGGTGCTCCTCGATGGCGCTGCTGTTGCGGGCAGCCTCGAGGCTTCGGCCGCGTCGCGGACGGTGAGCTTCACGCCGGAAGCGCGGCTCCCGGATCTAGCACGAATCGCGGTGACATTGCGCGGCGACCGGCTCGGGCTGGAGGGCGAGGTGCTCGAACGCGGCCTGCGCGACGCCTCCGGACGCAGCCTTGGGGGCAGCCTCTCGTTCCAATACACGACGGCCGACACGACGCCGCCAGCACTTTTGAGCGCATCGCCTGCGGACGGCGCGAGCGAGGTGCAGCTCCAGAGTGTCGTGCGCATCGAGCTCTCGGAGCCGCTGGACCGCGCGTCGATCCAATCCTTCAACC
>CAYGXT010000219.1:0-5756 GCA_964353695.1 uncultured Myxococcaceae bacterium | reverse complement strand
AGCTGCTGCGCAGGTTGAACAGGGAGTAACTCTCGGTCGGAACCTCGTTCCTGACTTGCGATACGAGAGTCTTGGCAGCGACCAGTTGAACCTCGGCAGTTGTCGCCCACGAGCCCAAACGATGCACCAGACCGAGCTTCCCGTTGAGCGGCATGATGTGGTAGAGATCGTCGTCGGTAGTCTGATTCACTCCTCTGACGTAGCTCAGAACGCCGGTCGCCGTGAAGCTTCCGAGATGATCGAACTGCCCGAGGAGCGCATGGCCTGACAGATCCGCCCCGTAGAGCCGAGCGGACTGGTTCAGGTACTGGAGAATGACGAAGCCCGTCTGCCGCGTCACGTTCAGGGCGCTGCACTGGCCGAAATTGCAGCGTCGCGCGTCGATGAAGTCGTCGATGCTGGTGAGGTAGCCCGTCACCCTCAGCCCCCACTCGTCGTCGTTGGCGTCATGCCAGTCGACCGTACCGCTGAAAGTATTGGCGACCTCCGGCTGCAGATCGACGTTCCCGACATAGCCGTTTCCATCGCCGACGAAATTGTTCATCAACGCCGCCATCGCATTCGTCGACCAGGGGTAGCGCTCGTAGAGGCTCGGCGATCTGGTTTGTCGCGCGTAGCCCGCCTCGAATGTCAGCGTTGCGTGCGGCCTGTATCGCGCCAGTGCAGTCGCATCGAGGTGATAGTCCCTGCGCCGGTGCTCGAGCTTGTTGAATGCCGCCGCGTCCTTCGTCCAGAGCGTCAGCTTGTTGTTGTAGCCCTGCACCGGCCCGGCGCTCGACTCGACGGTCTCGCCGCGAACACCGACCAGGCTGATCCACTCCGGGCTCCATTGCGCCTCCCATTCGCCGAATATCCCGATGCGGTCCCGCACGCCATCTCTGATGTTCCAGAACGTATCGGGAGCCATCACTCCCTTTTTCCCGACGGGCGACCACCAGTCGTCCAGGTCGTACGTCTGGTACTCGCTTCCCACCCTGACGACGTCCCTTTCCGAAAGCTCGATGTCTCCCCCGAGCGATCCACCTCTCGTCCTCGCCTTCGAGTCCATCGGCATGCCCAGTCCGTAGAAGAACCGGTCCGGACCCATGTTCATCTCGTGCCGGGTGTTCTGGCCGTACATGCGCGCTTCCAGCTCGCCCCATTGGTACTGCCCGGTGTAGTGAAAGCCGAGCTGCAGGTTCCTGTTGGAGGTCATATCCATGCGCTGGTTCGGGAACCCCTCGAAGCCAACCTGCTGTAGACCCGCATTCAACTCGAGCAGATGTCCCCCGTGCCGCATTGCGAGCTCGATGCCTCGATCTTGGAGATCTTCGTAGGAGCTGGAGCCGACGACGTTCCCAGCCAACCACTCACCGCCCGGAATCAGCGACCCGATGCCGGCGGCCTTGAAGACCGTCGCCGCGGTGTAGTTGTCGGCTTGCGCATTCGATTCGTTGTAGGACAGGTGCAGATTCTCGGTGGCAACCGTGGCCGCAGCATCGTAGCCGTGGGCGTTGCCATTGCTCCGAAAAAAGGCGCCGGCCTGCCCCTCGACGAGGAGCTGATCCGCGGCCTCCGCGAACGCGGGTGGCACGGACTCCACCTGTATCGTTCCGCCGATGCTGTCGCCCCCGACGCTGACCGGACTGATGCCGGAGTACACCGTGACGCTTCCGACTTTGGTGGGTGCGATATAGGAGAGCGCCGGATTCATGTGATTCGGGCATGCGGACGTCGGCTCCATGCCGTCCACCTCGATGCGCAGCCGATCGTCGGCCAACCCGTGAATCGCCGGAAGGCTCGAGATCCCGCCCGCGCCGTAGAGGCTCACCCCGGGAATGTCTTCGAGGAGACGCGCGGTATCGCTGGTCGTGGCTCGCTCCGCGGCCAGGTCCTGGTCGTCGATCCGGGAGGCGCCCGGAGGCGGCTCGCTGGACCTGGGAGCCGTGACCAGCACCGGACTGAGCGTCGGTAGTGCCGGGGCTCCATCAACCGGTTGGGACTCGGCTTCGGGCGAGTCGGTGGGCGTGGATGGCGCAGCGCCCTCCTGACCCGGCTCCGTCCCCTGCGAGAATGCCTGAAGCGGGATGGCGACGAGCAGCGCAGCGAACAGAGCGGCGCGAAGCGTCCTGGTCGCGGCTCCAACGGGTGAGGGACGGTCGCCGGGCAAAGCAACTCCGGTCGAAGGCCGCGTCGAGGTTTCCGCGCTCATGGGCGAGCACGGCGTCAGACGTCGTGGAGGCGGCCTGCACGCCTTCAGGAGCGCAGGCCGCCGGAAGTAGCGCTAGCCGTTCTCGCGCAGCCGGCGGGAGACGAGCCCCAGCAAACCCAGCCCCGTCATGACCAGGGCGGACGATCCGGGTTCGGGAATCACCGCGGTGATCGTCTGGGAGACGGGATACCCGCTCATCGTTCCGATGTATCCGTACCCCGCTACGCTCGTTCCCGTCATGCACGACGCTCCCATCATGCCGCCGTCGGCGCAGTCCGCGTATGCCAGCTTGTCGATCTGGGCCTGCGTCAGCGGCGCCAGTGGATTCGTGGTGTTGACGAAAATCCTGGCGTAGGCATTGCCAGGGTTGTCTCCCGAGAATCCGTGGTAGAGCCCGGTCCCCTGGTCCGAACCCGGAGTCCATCCATCGCCACCGAACATGGTCGTGAGGGTGTTGGTGTTGGCGTTCAGGAATGTGGTGACCAGCAGACCGCCGAGCGCTGCGTCGTACGTCGCTGAGAGCTGGTGATTGAGCGGCAGCCAGGTCATGCTGCCCATCATGTTGCCGGTCATGGATTCGCTGAGCGCACCGTGAAGATTCGACACCGTCTGCGTGGCGTCATCGTAATCGAACGATCCGATGAAGATCGTGTTGTAGGGCTGGGTGTCGGGTTCGTAGAACGTCGCAGTGACATCGTAGGGGATGACAGTCGCCTCAGCCGCCTGTGCAGCAACCATCGAAAGCGCACCGATCAAGAGCAATCTCTTCATACTCAGTTCCTTTCGTCCTGTTGACAACGGAGAATCGACTGCGCCTGGATCCGTCGCGGGCGTGGAGATCGACGTCTCACAGGCCGGCGTGTCATGAACCCGATCATGCCCGGGCGGATGCCGGTCCGACTGAACAGAGCAGCCCCTTTCGGGGAGGGAAACATGTTAGGTGCCGCAGGGGCCTGGAACAATGTGACACGTCGTCGCGCGTCAATTCGTCGCAGCCCCCGTAGACCGTGCGGAACGGCGGGGGTAGCGTGTGCGCTCGGTGTTCGCCTCTGGGATAGGGGAATCAGCATACGGAGTTCCCCTTCTCGGGGGTCAGGGCGCTGCGAGAGCGCACGGTGGAACCGTGCGAGGCGGATCCGACGGATGTCCTCGACGGAGGCCGTCGAGTCGTCGAGACGGAGGAGGCGGGCGCGCATCGTCGGGCCATCGAGGCGTGGGAGGCGTGGGAGATTTCGCGCACGCCCGCGGCATGTTTGTGAATCCTTCCCATGGCCAGCTCCACTCGGAGCGTGACGTCGGCCACTGCACTCACCGCAGGCGGAACTCGATCGGAACCACGAACCAGCGCCCGCGCCAGTCGGCGCCGGGCGGCGGCGCGTCGAAGCGCCAGCGCCGAACGGCCGCGAGCGCGGCGCCATCGAGTTGCCCGTCGCCGGCCGAGCGACGCAGGCGCACGTCGTCCACGCTCCCGGTCGCCGCGAGGCAAAGCGCGACGTGCGCGATGCCTTCCACGCCGCGTCGGCGCGCGGCCTCGGGGTACGACGGCGGAGGCTGGGCCCCGCCGCGCGGCATCCAGCCCGCTGCGATGCCCGCGGCGCTGTCGTCCACGCCACGCCCCCGGCCCGTGCCCGTGGCGGATCCTCCGCCCTGCTCACCGCCGGATTGCATCGCGACTGCGGGAATGCCGCTCGCCTCACCAGCCTCAGGCGCTCCGCTCTGCGCCCCCGCGCCGTCGGGCTTCTCTGATCCGGTCGAGGCCGGAGCGGGGGCGGGCAGAGCAGGCGTGCGGCGCGGCGCCCGGCTCTCCCGCTCAGGCCGCTGTCTCGGCGGGGGCTCGGGCGCCGGCGGCACGACCACCGCGGGCGGCCGTGCCGATGAAGCGACGTCGCCGGAACCCGCGCCGTCCTCTCCCCACTCGACGCGGACCCATGCGATCGGGATTGGCTCGATCGACACGCTCTCGTGTCGTGAGACCCACGCGAGGACGCTGGCGAGGCCGGCGGCGTGCAGCAGGGCCGAGAGCGCGAGCCAGCGGCCCCACCGGCTGTGCGCCGGGACCTTCAGTGGCGCCGGAACGCCGAGTCGGGCGGGCCTTAGCGGGACGGCGGCGGACACGGCGTCGTGGCGCCCGCGAGGTATGCGACCACGAGGAGCAAGGCAATCGCGTGTACGCGCCGAGCCACGTTCGAGTCACAGCCTCCGTCACCAGGCTAGTGGAGATCCGACGGTGGCGCCCGCCTTCGGGCCAAGCGCCTGTGCGCGCGGGCCAGGAGGGGTTGCCACACGCGCAACGGGATCCGCGCTACGACGCCCGCCCAATGTCGCGCTCGACGCGTAGGAGAAAGAAGCGGGCGCTCTGCGATCACATCCGATGGGCAATCTCCTGGCAAGTTCCCCAGGTTACAGTGGTCCGTCTCACGATATGTCAAACTCCTGGTCTTGGAACCCAGCCGTACACCGAACCCCGGTCAGACAGGCGCAGAGTCCCTGCTCGGCCGCGTAATCGATCTCTTCCTCACGGGCCATCTGCCGGCGCTGCTGATCGTGCTCTCGCTCGCTGGCGGCATCGCCGCGCTCGTGCTGACGCCGCGGGAGGAGGAGCCCCAGATCGTCGTGCCGTTGGCCGACGTCCTGGTCGAGGCTCCCGGCCTGCCGGTCGAGGAGGTGGAGCGCCAGGTCTCGACGCGTCTCGAGAAGCTCCTCGCCCAGATCGACGGCGTCGAATTCGTCTACTCCATGTCGCTGCCCGGCCGCTCGATCGTCACCGTCCGCTTCTTCGTGGGCGAGGACCGCGAGAAGAGCCTCGTCAAGATCTACAACAAGATCGAATCAAACCGGGACATCGTCCCGCCCTCCGTCACGAGCTGGGTGGTGAAGCCCCTCGAGATCGACGACGTGCCGATCGTCGTCGCCACGCTGTGGAGCTCGCGGCCGGAGCAGGCCGACGACTACGCCCTGCGCCGCATTGCTGAGGAGGTCGAGATCGAGCTCCAGTCCTTGCCTCAGACGAACCGCACGGCGGTCGTCGGCGGGCGCCCCCGCGCCGTGCGTGTCGAGCTGCGTACCGAGGCCCTCGCGGCGCGACAGACCTCTCCTCTCGACGTGGCCTTCGCCCTCGGTGTCTCCAACGTCCGCGGTCGCGCGGGAGGCTTCGACCGTCTCGACCGCAATCTGCTGGTCGACTCGGGCGAGCTGTTGGGCGGCGTCGATTCGCTCCGCTCTCTCGTCGTCAACGTGGTGGACGGGATCCCGGTGCTGCTGCGGGACGTGGCGCAGATCCACGACGGCCCCGACGAGGCGACGAGCTATGGCTGGATCGGCTTCGGCCCGGCGGAGACCGACGGGTCGACCGCGGGCTTCTTCCCGGCCGTGCACATCTCCGTGGCCAAGCAGAAGGGCGCCAACGCGGTCGACGTGGCGCGTCGCGTCGAGGCGAGGCTCGCGGAGATCGAGGCCACCCACCTCCCAGAGGGCGTCCACGTGCGCATCACGCGCAACTTCGGCGAGACGGCGAACGACAAGGTCAACGAGTTGGTGGAGAGCCTGCTCGTGGCTCTCGTGATCG
>CAYGXT010000218.1:0-5763 GCA_964353695.1 uncultured Myxococcaceae bacterium | reverse complement strand
CAGGGCGTAGGTCTTCGCCCGTGGGCCGCTCGGCAGGCACGGGCGCACGGGCTCTCGGGCGGCATCGCGAATGCTCCGGACGCTGTATGCGTAACGCTCGAGGGGGAGAGCGCAGCGATCGAGGCCTGGCTGGCAGATCTCGCACGAACGCCGCCGCCCGCTCTCGTTCTCGGACGCCTCGAACGTCGCGCAGTGCCGCCGGCTGGCCTTCGCCTCGAGGGCTGCGCCGCACTGCCGGCCGGAGAGAGCGGCTTCCGGATCCTTCCATCCCTGCCTGCCGGGCCCGCCGCCGGCCTTCCGCCCGACATTCCCGTGTGTATACCCTGTCTCGAGGAGATCTACGCGCCGGAGGGGCGCCGTTCCGGCTACGTCTTCACCCATTGCGCAAGCTGCGGGCCTCGGGCCTCCGTGCTCCGCGCGCTGCCGTGGGATCGCGAGCGAACCACGCTCGCGCCGTTTCGGCTTTGCGCCGAGTGTCGGCGCGAGTACGAGGATCCGGATGATCGCCGCTACCACGCCGAGGGCATTGCCTGCCCGGCCTGTGGCCCGAGGCTCGTGGCACGTGATGCAGCAGGCAGGGCCGGCGAAAGCGATCCCGAAGCGCGCGGCGCCACCGCCCATACGCAGCCAGCCGACCCGGTCGCGTGCGCGCTCGCTGTGATCAACGCGGGGGGCATCGTCGCGATCAAGGGCTACGGAGGCTTCCACCTGGCGGTCGATGCTACGAACGAGGAGGCCGTCTCGCGCCTGCGCAAGCGCAAGGGACGGCCGGCGAAACCCCTTGCGCTGCTCGTGTCCGATCTCACGGTCGCCCGAACGATCGTCGAGCTTTCGGATGCCGATGAAGCGCTGCTGGCGGGCCCTCTGCGCCCGGTGGTGGTGGCGCCGCAGCGGCCCAGCGGCTGCGCCGATTTCGGAATTGCGTCGGGCGTAGCGCCCACCACGAGCGATCATGGCCTGCTGCTCCCGAGCACCCCGCTGCAACACCTGCTGATGTGCGCCCAGCCCGGCGACGCAATGCCGCGCCCACGCGCTCTCGTCCTCACCTCGGCCAACCGCTCCGGCGATCCCACGCTTTGGGACGACGCCGAGGCCCTGCGCGAGCTGGCCTCGGTGGCCGATCTCTTTCTCCTACATGATCGTGAAGTGGCGCGGCCCTGCGACGACTCCGTGTTTCGAACGAGCACCGGCGGCGTGATTCCGATGCGGCTCTCGCGCGGCGCGGCCCCCCTCGTGCTGCGTGTGCCGGGCACCGTGCGAGCCGGAGCCTGCGTCCTCGCGATCGGAGGCGATCTCAAGGCCGCGCCCGCCCTTGGCATTGGCAAGGAGATCGTGTTCGAGGCGCACGTGGGCGATCTCGAGTCGCCCGCGACAGCCGATGCGGCGCTGGAGCGCGCGCTGCGGCTCTGCCGCGAACGTGGCGTGCGCCCTGAGCGCGTGGTGCACGACCTGCATCCCGGCTACGTCGGAACGCGTCTTGCCGCGGAGCTGGCAGCCCGATTCGGTGCCGAGACCCTCGCCGTGCAGCACCACCACGCCCACGCGCTGGCGGCCGCGGTGGAGCACGGCCTCGATGCGCCCTTTCTCGCCATCGTTCTCGACGGCCTCGGCTTCGGTAGCGACGGGACGTTCTGGGGCGGCGAAATCCTCGCGCTGGACGGTGTGCGAGCCGAGCGCGCCGCGCACCTCGAGACGCTGCGCATCCCCGGTGGCGACGCTGCTGTACGCGAGCCGTGGCGCTCGGCCGCGAGCTGGCTGGCGCGCGCGTTTCCGGACGGCGATGCGCCTGCCCTGCCCTGGCATACGCGCCAGGAGGCCGGCACGCTCGCGCTGCTCGCGCAGGCGGCACGGAGCGGTATCAACGCAAGCGAGACGTCCTCCTGCGGGCGTCTCTTCGACGCGGTCGCATCATTGCTCGACTGCGGCGACCGGGCCAGCTTCGAGGGCGAGGCGGCGATTGCGCTCGAGGCGTTGGCTGCTGCGGCGCCGGCCCCGGCCCCGGCGGACCTGGCCTCGACCGGAACAGAGCTCAGCACGCTCGCCGAGGCTGGGCCTGCCGGTGCCGGGCCCGCTGAAGTCGACTCCACCGTTGGCGCGATCCCCTGCGCCGATCTCGTCCGCGACCTCGTCCTCGCTACCGCGCACGGCGAGCCACGCGCCGCCCTCGCGCGCCGCTTCCAAGACGCGCTCGCAGCCCGGCTCACGGCGCGAGCCGCCACGCTCGCCGCGGAGCGCGGCCTTCGCACGGTTGTGCTCTCGGGCGGCTGCCTGCAGAACCGCCTGCTCGCCGAGGCGCTGACTCGCGGCCTCGAAGCGCACGGTCTCTCGCCACTAGCCCACCGCCTGCTACCCCCAAACGACGGCAATCTCGCCGTCGGTCAGGCCTGGTACGGGCTGCGCCGCGACACCTGAGCACCGATTCTACGAGGCATCTCCTCCGGGAGAGCTGCCGGCCGCAGCGTGTCGACCCAGTCTCGGCCGCCGGCCGGTCAGCTCCATTGCCTTCTTATGCCGCTGCCTTCCGCGTCCTCACGACGACCGACACCTCACACCCCAGGACGTGGAGCAGCGAGATCATCTGATTGAGCGATTTCGTCGCGTTGGTGGGATCAAGCAACCGATAAAGCTGGGGAAGCGAGGTTCCGAGGCGACGCACAATCTCGCGCCGGCTGAGGCCGCTTTGCTCGATGCGATTTCGGGCTTGCACCGTGAGCTGATGGAGGAGCAGTTCGCTCATGTAGTGTAGATCTTGGTTGTACTCCAGCACGGCGTCGAGAGGGACCGAGCCCTCCGCTCCGGACTCGAGCACGTACGTGAAGGCTTCCTTGGCGAGCTCCTTGTCTGGATAGACTTCGCGGATTCGATTGGCGGAGGTAGGACGGGGAGAGAGCTGAGAGAATGGAAGCGGAAACACCGCGCCGTTGGCCACGACGACCTCGAGCTGAGCTTTTCGCTGGTTGACGACGACGCGCCGAATCTTCAAAGGGCGCCCTCCTCTTGGAGCTGTTTGATAACCGGAGAATCCGAGCGCTGGCCTTGCCCTTCATCGGGAGCCAGTTGTCGAGATCCCACTTCACGACGAGGCGGCCATCTCTGTAGACGTGCACATGACGCGGAGCGTGATCTCCCTTCCAGGCGAGAAACACGAACCCGGCACGCCGGATCTTCGGCACGGCGTGGCGATACCATGAGCGGAAACAGAAGTCACCCCGGCATCAGAGTGGCCGCCCACCACCGGGCTCTCGTGGCTGCGGCATAACGGATCGGCGCTCAGCTGCCGCCGACAGCACTGACCGGCAACGCACAGGCAGAAGCTAGCGCCGCCAGAATGCTATCATGACGCCGTCCTCAAAAGCTGTTGGCGGTCAGCTGCAGCCTTGTTAGGCAGCAGACCCCGCGGCCCATTGAAGCCCGGGAGCGTCGAGCATGGAAATGGCCTTCACCGCGGTGTTCCAGAAGGTTCCGGAAGGCTACATCGCCTTCGTCGAGGAACTGCCCGGGGCGAATACGCAGGGCGCCACCCTCGAGGAGGCGCGCGAGAACCTGCGCGAGGCTGTTGGGCTTGTGATCGAGGCGAACCGAGCGCTTGCGCGCGAGGAATTGAGCGAGCGCGACGTGATCCGAGAGCCGCTGAAGATCGCGGCCGGGTGAAGCACCGCGATCTCGTCCGTCACCTCGAATCGCACGGTTGCGAGCTGCTCCGTGAAGGCGGCAGACACTCGGTGTACGTGAACAGACGTACTCGGAAGTCCTCGACGATTCCACGGCATCGCGAGCTGAACGAGTATCTCGCGCGAAAGATCTGCCGCGACCTCGAGGTGCCGCCGCCTGCCGTCTTGGCAATGAGCTGCCGGCCGCCGCATGCCACTCAAGTCTCGACCGCCGGCCGCCGGCGTGTCAACCCCGAGCCCGGCAGCCCGAAGCCGTGGCACGCCCCCGACCGCGGCAGGTCAGCTCCATTGCCGTGTTGGGCCGCTCATTGAGCGCTGCCACGCATGCGCGCCGCTGGCGAGTTACCGCTGAAGCTCGATCTCCCCAGGCTGCCAGGTCTTGTCGAACCACGGTTCGAGCGGCCCGTAGAGGCGCAGGATCATGAACCACCCGTTGCCGGGAATCGTCTGCACCCAGTTGTTCTCAAGCCCTTTCGGCGCACGCGGGCCAAAATAGACATCCACTGACCCGTCTGCGTTCGTCTTCAGCGCTTTGTTCTGGCTGCTCACGCTCGGGGACCTCTGATCCGTCTGGACCATCGAGCGCGTCTGGTTGTCATACACGATGACCGACCAGAAATCCTTCACCGGTACGTTGGGCGGCAGGCGCAACTTGTAGGTCTTTCCGCCGTCGAGCGGGCTGCCCTTCGAGTCCTGAACTGCCCATGGATACTGCGACCCCCTGCCGACCATCTTCATCTCCATCGCTGGGGTAACGCCGGTGGCGAAGTAGTAGTAGAAGACGTAGCCGTCCATGTTCGTCACGCCGGGCGCGCTCTCGAACTTGTAGCCGCCGAAGAACGGCAGGCGCCACGCGCTGTTCGGGAAGAAGTAGGCGTCTTTCGAGCGCACCTTGAAGGCGATGGTGCGCGCCGTCACGGCGCCGATGTTTGCCGCATCCGTGAGGATCTTCTTCATCCGTTGGTCGGGTGAGAAAGCTTGCCCTTTGACAATGCCGACGGAGGCAAAGAGGCCAAGCGTCGTCGGATCGCTTCCTTCCGAGGGCTCTTCCTGGACAACGTTGTTCAAGAGTTCCCAGAACGCGTAGTCGCCGGGTGCGACAAAGTTCGCGGGAACGCCCGAGGCATTGATGAACTTGACCGATGGAGGATTCGCGGCCTCCGAAAGCTGATAGAGCTTCAGGTGCTTCTTCACCGACTCGACACCGGGCTGCGTGGAGCCATCGACCAGGAAGGCGCGAAAGAAAAGCCAGTTGCCGAACGTGCTCGGCCGCAGGACCATGTAACCCGGTGGGACCTCTCCCTCGTAGCCGGGCGGCAGAACGAGGTACCTTCCGCCTTTGCCCCGATCCTCGCCGGTAATGCCCACATCCGCGACCCAGCGATACCAGAAATCGTTCACGCCGCCCAAGACCTCGGGCGGAATCTCCACGACCAGCGGACCTTTCTTCGTGTCGAGCCAGATGAAGTTGTAGATGGTGTTGTCGTTCGCCGTGAGCTCCACCGTCCGGGCATCGACGAGGTCCTCCCAGATGACATCGGTCTGGTTGTCCGGCCCGAACTTACGGAGCGAGTCGCGCATGCCAGCCTGATTCACGATCGGGATCGCCATGAGGTAAGCCTGCAGGGCGCGCGAACGATCGAGGTTGTCGTAGATCTTTTCGACGGTGTCTGCCTCGGGATAGCCGTGGCTCAGATTCAGGGTGCCGATGGAGCTTTCGATCTTGTCCGGCACGGCGACGCCCGGGGCGATGGGCGTCGAGAACTTGAACTGAGGAGTCGCGGGCGCTCGAACAGGCGCCTGCCCGAAGGCTCCACCTGACCCGAATAGAACCACGGCGGTCACCCCCGCCCAGATGTAGATCCGACTGCTTGCCTGCACGCTCTTTCTCCGTTCGTGGCGTGAATCCGGGTTTATTTCCTGTGCTTCCGCGTCCCGACCGGTGCGGCCCAACAGCTTGGCAATGAGCTGCCGGCCGCCGTGTTTCCACCCAGTCTCAACCGCCGGCCGCCGGCGTGTCAACCCCAAACCCGGTGGCCGGCGGCCCGGGGCCGTGGCACGCCACCGACCGCGGCCGGTCAGCTCCATTGCC
>CAYGXT010000217.1:0-5764 GCA_964353695.1 uncultured Myxococcaceae bacterium | reverse complement strand
TGCCATGATCGCGACGAACGACTCCATCAGCATCGCGCCGTAGCCGATGAAGCGCGCGTCGGTCTCGCGGTTGAGCAGCTTCGGCGTGGTGCCGCTCGAGATCAGCGCGTGGAAGCCCGAAATCGAGCCGCAGGCGATCGTGATGAAGCAGAACGGAAAGAGCGAGCCCGCAAAGACCGGCCCGCTGCCATCGATGAAGCGCGTGAGCGCCGGCAGGTGCACCGGCGGGTGCACCCAGATCAGGCCCGCCGCAAGCAATGCCACGGTGCCGATCTTGATGAAGGCCGAGAGGTAGTCGCGCGGCGCCAGCAGCAGCCAGACCGGCAGCACGCTGGCCACAAAGCCGTAGGCGATGATCGAGAGCGCGAGCGTTCGTTTGTCGAGGTCGAAGAAGACCCGAAGCGTCTCGCTCTGATCCACGAAGCGCCCGCCCACCACGGCCAGCAGCACCAGCACGACACCCATCAGGCTCGCCTCGAGCACCCGGCCCGGGCGGATCCGGATCATGTAGACGCCCATCCCCAACGCGATCGGGATCGTCGCGGCCACGGTCGAGGTGCCCCAAGGGCTGCCGAACATGGCGTTCACGACCACGAGGCCGAGTACGCCGATCAGGATGAGCATGATCGCGAGCACGCCCACCAGCGCGGCCGCGCCCCCCACGGGCCCGATCTCCTCGCGCACGATCTGGCCGAGGCTTTTGCCGCCCCGGCGCGTGGAGCCCACGAGAACCGTGAAGTCTTGCACTGCGCCGCCCAGCACCGCGCCGATCAGGATGTAGAGCGTACCCGGCAGGTAGCCGAACTGGGCGGCGAGGATCGGGCCCACCAGCGGCCCCGGCCCCGCAATCGCCGCGAAGTGGTGGCCGAAAAGCACCCAGCGGTGGGTCGGGACGAAGTCCTTGCCGTCATTGATACGGTGCGCGGGCGTGGGCCGCGAATCGTCGAGCGCAAAGGCCTTCGCCGCCAGAAATGCCGAGTAGAAGCGGTAGCCCACGGCATAGACGCAGAGGGCCGCCACCAGAAACCAGGCGCTCGAGAGGCTCTCGCCGCGCGAGGTCGCGAGCACGCCGAGAGCGGAAGCCCCGGCCAGCCCGACGGCACTCCAGCCCAGGATCGAGAGCGGCTTCATGAAACCCCCGGCACGACGGGGGCGCAGTCTAGCGCCACGCGAAGAAGCCCGCGGCGAAACCTTCCATCCGGCGAGAGCCTGGTCGTGACTTCCGGGCATCCACGCCGGCCTGGGACCACCCTCGAACTCGCCGCCGACCCGGATCTCGTGAATCGCAGCGGGTGGAGATCCGCGAACTTTCCGCGATCGGCAAGAACCTCGACGAAGCGGCGACGATCCGCCGCAAGCTTTCCCCGATCCCTGGTAACTTCTCGAGATCGTGGTGAAGCATCGATGGAGCACACGCGAACTCGGCGAGCTGATCCGTCAGCTGAAGGAGCTCCGCCGCGAGCTGATCGCGGAAGAGGAGCGCTACGCACGACGCATCGGCGCTGTTCACGTTACGCAACGCGCGAGCGCTCGCAATCTCGTCCACTACCTGGCGCTCCGTCGCCACGACATGCGCTCGCTGCAGGAGCGACTCGCGGCGCTCGGGCTCTCCTCGCTGGGACGCATGGAAGGCCATGTCCTGTCCAGCCTAGACGCTGTCCTTGCGGTGCTCCACGCCATGTCCGGGACGGCCGTTCCCTCCGCGCAGCCCCAGCGCAGCCTCGACTTCACGGCAGGCGCGGCCCTCCTCGAGGCGCGTACGGAGGCGCTCCTCGGCCCTGCGCCGGCGCAGCGCGACGTGCGCATCATGGTCACGATGCCGGCGGAGGCGGCCGAGGACGGTGGCCTCGTGCGCGAGCTGCTCGCTCTCGGCATGAATTGCATGCGCATCAACTGTGCGCACGATGACGAGGTGGCGTGGCGTCGCATGCTGCAGCACCTGCGCAAGGCGCGCCTGCAGCTGCGACGGCCCTGCCGCGTCCTCATGGACCTCGGTGGCCCGAAGCTCCGGACGGGAGCCCTCGCGGGCGACGCCGTGCGATTGCGCGTGGCGCCCGAGAAGGACTCCGAAGGCCTGCTTGCGAAGCCCGCGCGGCTATGGCTCACGCGGCTCGAATCGCCGGAGCCCGGGCCGCCCGCGGCAAGTGCCGTGCTGCTCGTGCCGTCGCGCTGGCTGGCGCACCTGCACACGGGAGAGCCGCTTTCGCTCATCGAGGCGCGCGGGAAGAAGCGGCAGCTGCGTTGCGGCCCGGAGCTGGGATTGAGCCGCTGGCTCGAGCTCGACAAGGGAGCGGAGTTCGCCCTCGACCGGCCGATCGAGCTCGTGCGCCTCGCGCCGCGGGGCGGCAAGAAGAGGACCGAGGCGCGCGTGGCGGCCGCGCCGGCAAGCGACGTCTTCCTTCCGCTGCGTCCGGGGGACCGGCTGCTGCTCTGCCGCCCGGAGGCGCTACCGCGGTTCGGGCACAACGGGACGCACGAGGCTCCCGCCGGATTCCCCCGTGTCGCCTGCGCGCAGCCCGAGGTCGTGAGCGCCCTACGGCGCGGACAGCACGTCTTCTTCGACGACGGCCGTCTCATGGGCATCGTGCGCACACCGTCCTTCGACGCGCCGGAGATCGAGATCATGCGGGCGCGCGAGAAGGGAGACCGACTGCGCGGCGGCCGGGGCATCAACATGCCCGACACCGAGCTCCAGGTCCCCGCACTCTCCGACAAGGATCTGGTGGACCTCGACTTCGTCGCGCACCACGCGGATCTCGTGGGCCTCTCCTTCGTGAACCGCCCCGCAGACGTTCGGGCGCTCCACGGGGAGCTGAGCAAGCGTACCAAGCGCCCACCGGGGATCGTGCTCAAGATCGAGACGAAGGGAGGCTTCGAGCGCCTTGGGAGCCTGCTCTTCGCGGCCCTCGAGAGCGCGCCCTTCGGCGTGATGATCGCCCGTGGCGACCTGGCGGTGGAGCTCGGATACGAGCGGATGGCCGAGGTGCAGGAGGAGATCCTGTGGCTCTGCGAGGCGGCGCACGCGCCGGTGATCTGGGCGACGCAGGTGCTGGAGAGCCTGGCGAAGACGGGCCTCCCCTCGCGCGCGGAAATCACCGACGCCGCGATGGGCGAGCGCGCGGAGTGCGTGATGCTGAACAAGGGGCCTCACGTCCGCGAGGCAGTGACCGTGCTCGACGACATCCTGCGCCGCATGGAGGCGCACCAGCACAAGAAGCGTGCAATGCTTCGGCGGCTCCACCTGCGCCCGCTCGAGACGGAGTGAGGGCCTCGCCCGCACGCACGGGCGCTTACTGGAGGACATCAACGAATGACCGTTGTCACGACTTCGCCTTTCCAGCCTGAGCGCACTTCAACATGACTGCAGCCCAAGATCTCCGCCAGCAACTGAGCCAGCCCGGCATGGTCATCGCCCCCGGCGCCTACGACGCCATCGGAGCTCGTCTGATCGAACAGGCGGGCTTCGCCGCGGTCTACATGACGGGTGCCGGCACGTCAGCCGCCCGTGGCTATCCCGACTTCGGCCTGCTTACGATGAGCGAGATGGTCGAGAATGCTGCCGTGATGGCGCGCGCCATCGGCGTTCCGCTGATCGCCGATGCGGATACCGGCTATGGCAACGAACTGAACGTCACGCGAACCGTGCGCGAGTACGAGGCCCGTGGCGTGGCCGCGATCCACATCGAAGACCAGGTGGCGCCCAAGCGCTGCGGCCATCTCGACGGCAAAGAAGTGATTTCACACGACGATTTCGTCTCCAAGATTCGCGCCGCCGTCGAGGCCCGGCGCAGCACTGACTTCATCATCATTGCCCGCACCGATGCCCGCGCGGTCAACGGTTTGGAAGATGCCATCGCGCGTGCAAACGCCGCCCTGCTGGCGGGTGCCGACATGGCCTTCGTCGAGGCCATGAAGACGCTGGAGGAGGTGGCGGCCGTTCCGCAACGTGTGCATGGGCCGTGCCTGCTCAACGTCGTGCCCGGCGGCCGAACGCCGATCTTCGACCTGCGCGAGGCCGATGCCATGGGCTACAAGCTCGCCATCCTGCCGGGCTTGATGCTCAAGGCCATGCTCGAGGCCGGAGACGCGGCGCTGGCGGAGCTCAAGGCCACGCATCAGGCGCCGAAGGTGACCGGAACCGTTGCGCAAGCGTTCCGGCGTTTCGGGGCCGACGAGTGGGACGCTCTGCGCGAGCGCTTCAATGCCGGCGCGCGCTCAAGCACCACCACCGGTGCTGTGGAAGGGGCTGATTGATACTGCGCATGCTGATGCAGCCGTAAGAACTGGTGCGAAGGCAGCGGCGTGCAGGGCCCAGCCCTTCGCTCAACCATCGACCTGCTTACGAGGTGACGGATGGCGCTTTCCTCCTACCATTGGCGATTCCTGGCCATCCACCAGAGCGCCGTTCCGGCCCTGATCAATTTCGTTCTCAATGGCGCCATTGCATGGGGGTTGTTTCGATCCGCAGCCTTCGTCCCGTTCTCGGGACCGTCGAGCATTACGGGCGACACGCTCGCCACAAGCTTCCTCCTCCCCCTGCTCTCGTGCCTCGTCATCACGTGGCTGATTCAGCGAGGGGTAGAGCAAGGGGAACTTCGCCCTCTGGTGATTGTCCCCGAGCCCGGCTGGCAGGTCTGGCTATCCCAACTGCGCCCTCTCCGCCGCGGAGTCTTCTTCGGGCTTGCGGGCGTCGTATTGGGCGGCGTTCCGGTCTGCGTTGTTTTCGCTCGACTGGGCCCGTCGGGATTATCGTTTTGGGCTTTCGTTTGGTTCAAGGCAGCGTACGCTGCTCTGCTTGCGGCTGCGGTATGTCCCTTGATTGCCTGGCTAGCGCTCGCCTCGCCGTCGCCAACCAAGGCAAGCAGCCTATGAAGCCGCTGGGTCTACCGGCCGCGGGCCGCATCCGCGAGATCCTCGAGCGCGCGGCCGGTCGATCGAGCACCAAGCCTTCGTCTCTCTCCCGAGCGCTCAGGGCTGCACGAGCAGCCGCAGGAAGAGAACCGCGCTGATGGTGAGCCCGATGGCGATCACGAGACGCCGCACCACGACCTGACCGACCCAGCGTGCCAGGATCGCGCCGCTATAGCCGCCCATGACGCCGCCGACGACCATGAAGCTTGCGATGGGCCAATCGACACGGCCGGCCAGGGTGAACGTGAGGGCCGCGAGCCCGTTGATGCAGACGGCCGCGAGGTTCTTGAGCCCGTTCATGCGGTGGATGTTCCTGAGGCCCATCACGCCGAGGGCGGCAAGCATCAGGATGCCGATCCCCGCCCCGAAGAAGCCGCCGTAGAGAGCCACCAGGAACTGGAAGCCGGCCATCACCGCGAGCTGCGAGGCCCCGCGCCGGTCCTGCTCGCTGGCGACCCCGGACCCCCTTGCGGAGCGCGACCAGCGTCGCAGCGGCTCCTGCCCCATGAAGAGCACGGTCGCACCGAGCACGAGCAGCGGGGCGAGCTTTGCGAAGAGCGCGTCGCCGGCGCGATCGGCAGCCAGCGCGCCGAGGATGCCTCCCACCAGGCTCGGGACGGCCATGGCCAGCAGCAGACGCCCTTCACCGCGCACCTCGCTGCGATAGGCCCAGAAGGCGCTGAGCGAGCCGGGAACGAGAGCTACGGTGCTGGTGGCATTCGCCGTCACGGCCGGGAGTCCGAAGTAGAGAAGCGCGGGAAATGTGAGCAGCGTCCCGCCGCCGGCGATGGAGTTGACGACGCCGCCGAGAAAGGCGGCCCCGAACAGCAGCACGTCGGCCCCCATGATCAAG
>CAYGXT010000216.1:431-5798 GCA_964353695.1 uncultured Myxococcaceae bacterium | reverse complement strand
GGCGGCCGAGCCCAAGGCCGAAAGGGACGAGCAGCGCCAGGTCGAGGTCTCGTTCCGGGACGGCGGCGCGCACGACGTCCGCATCGCTGGCGACTTCAACGGCTGGGTGCCGGATAAAGGCGTGCGTACAAGCATGAAGGCCGACGGAGAGGCGCGCGTGTGGACCAAGATTCTCGCGCTGCCGCCGGGGCGCTATCAATACCGCTACGTGGTGGACGGCGAATGGCGCGAGGATCCCGAGAATCCGAACGCCGTGCCGGGACCGGCGGGTGTGCGAAACTCGGTGCTGGTGGTGAGCTGAATTGGCTCGCGGGCTTGCGGATGTCCTTCACTACTTCATTCCCGAGGTGCCGGCGGCGGAGCGCGCCGGCGGGGAAGCATCCGCCTCCAGCGTCCCGATCCTCGGCGTGCCTCTGGGCAGCGGCGACGTAGTCCGGGCGGCCCTGCTGTGGAACCTTGCCGTCGAGGTTGCACGGCTCGGAGCGGGCAGCACGATCGTGGCGCCGGCCGCGGAGGACGCGGCGTCGCTCTGGCCCGAGCCCGGACAGGGCCCTCTCGGCACGGAGCTGGTGCTGACCTTCGCTGAGGACCTCGGCGAACTCGCCACGGCGGCCCTCGACGTCGCTGCGGGCCGACGCGAGGAGGCGCTCGAGCCGGGCTTCGTGCTGGTACGCGTGCCACCGGGCTGGCTCGAGAAGGGTCCAACGGCAGCGCCCTTCCTGCGACGCGTCCTGCTCTTTGCGTCGCCAGACGGGCGCGATCTGGTGGAGACCTACTCGCTTGCGAAGCGCTGCTTTGCCGCCGGCGCCGAGAGCGTAGGCGTCACGATCCACGGCGTACGCTCGGTGACCGAGGCCGAGCAGGCCTTCTTGCGGCTGGCGCGCGCTTCGGAGCGCCATCTCGGCCGGCCACTCACGAGTTATGGCCTGCTGGCGGACGACCTCCACGTCTACCGCTCGATCGTCAGCCGCCGGCCAATCGGCCTCACGCATCCGCACTCTCCCGCAGCCCGCACGCTGAGGGACGTCGCCCGCCTCGTCTTTGCCGATCTGCGCGGAGGCGCCCTTGCCTGAGATCACGCTCGTCGCGGCGCCGGCGCGGCCGGACCTCCGCCGTGCAATCCGGGCACGGCTCGGCGATCTGGGGCTCACCCTGCGGGTGATCGCGGAGGATCTCCTCGGCGCCGACGGCCCGATCGACCTGGTGGCCGTCGATCCCCAGGGCGGGGTGGTGCTGGTGCTGCTGGCGGAGGACGGCGGCGACCTCGAGCTGATGGGCCGCGGCCTGGCCCAGCGCGCCTGGGTCGAGGCTCGCCTTCGCGACTGGCTACAGCTCTCGCCGCGTCTCGGCCTCGCGTCGGACGCGCCGGTACGGCTTCTGCTCCTCGCGCCGGGCTTCGGTCCGCCGGCCCTCGCGGCCGCCAAATCCCTTGGGCCCGCGGTGGCGGATCTCGCAGTCTATCGCTGCGTCCGCAACGGCGGTGCGATCGAGGTGCTCCTCGAGCGGATCCGGAGGCCAGCCGCCGGATCCGAGCTCCACGGCCGCTCGGGACGCCCGCTCTCGACCTTCCGCAGCGGGCTCGGCGACGCCGATCTCAGCCTCACGCCCGAGGAGCGCAGCGACCTCGAGTGAGCCTTCCTGGGAAACCCTGGTAAAATTCCGTCACCCACTGACGATTTTTGACACCTCCACCCGAGGCCGGGTTACCACTAGAAGGGGTGTCTCCGCGCTCTCGGTGGCATTTTGGACTTGGAACCTGGAATCCCGACGGGGGAATGCTGCATGGCTGAGCCGGATCTGGCCGATTCACCGCCCACGGACGAGGAGCTGGTCGATCGGCTTCGAGCGGGGGCCCGAGAGGCCTTCGAGACGCTCTACGAACGCTACCTCCCGCGCCTGTATCAATATGTTTACCGGCGATTACGCAACCGCGCCGACACCGAAGAGACCGTCCAAGACGTCTTCTTCAGCGTCTTCCATTCCATCGACTCGTTCCGTGGAGAGGCGCCCTTCGGCGCGTGGGTCTTCGGGCTGACGCGCCGGACGATCGCCGCGCGCTTCAAAAAGAAGCGTCATACGATGGTGCTCTTCGGCGACAACGATCAGGAGAGCATGGACCTGCTGCTCAACACCGTGCGCCGCGAGGCCGACCCGCTCCAGGCCTACGAAGCCCGCGAGCGGATCTCGCGCATGGAGCTCGCATTCAGCAGCGAGCTCTCCGAGGAGCAGCGGACGCTCTTCGAGATGCACCACTTAGAGAATCACCCGATCGGGGAGATCGCCCGCAGGCTCCGCAAGAGCGAAGACGCGGTCAAGTCGAATCTCTACCGAGCGCGAAGGCTGTTGCTGGCGCGCTAGCGTCCGCTCCGCATGCAGGAAGACGATGCCTTCCGCGAGGGAGGGTGCGAGCCCCTCGATCCCTACTTCGGCGAGAGGCCGGCGCCTGCAGACCTGCCGGGCCTGCGGCAGCAGCGCTTCGAGCTCACGAGCCGTGGTGACCGCGTGCCGGGCAGGCTTCTGCTGCCCGCGGACGGCCCTGGCCCCTTCCCCCTGGTCTTGCTGCAGCACGGTGCTGGAGGGTCGAAGGAGGCGCCCTACCTGGCGGCCGCGGCCGGCCCGTGGGTACGGGCGGGGGCCGCGGTGGCATCGATCGACTTCCCGCTGCACGGCGAGCGCGCCAGCGCGAAGCTCCCGATCGACCTGCTACGGGGCCTCGCCGGCGCGGCCCCGACGGCTGCCGGCCAGACCCTTCGGCTCGGGCTCGTCCGGCAGGCCGTAACCGATCTGCGTCGCGCCCTGGACGCGCTATCCGAACATCCCTTCATCGACGCGAAGCGTGTGGCCTACGCCGGATTCAGCATGGGCGCGATCCTCGGCGCCCTCTTCTGCAGCACGGACGAGCGGCCACGTGCGGCGGTGCTCGCGCTCGCGGGCGGTGGCTTCGGCCCCCCGGAGGTCGACCCGGCCCGCTTCATCCCGCGCTTCGCGCCCCGGCCCCTGCTCTTCGTGAACGCGGAGCGAGACGAGGTGATCCCCAGGGGGGCGACCGAGGCACTCTACGCCGCGGCCGGCGATCCGAAGCAGATCGTCTGGTTCGACACGAATCACGGCGGCCTCCAAGGCGTCGCACTCAAGACGATGTGGGCTTTCCTGCGGCCGCAGCTCGGTCTCTGAATTCTGCAGGGTGCCCCGCAGGAATGTGCTAGGGTGCGCCCCCGCCAACCAAGGAGAACGCATGAGACGTCGATTTCGCCTCGCCGCCGCATCAGTCCTTGCCAGCGCGCTCTGCCTGGCCTGCACGCCGCGAGACGCGACGCCCCAGGCCAGCACCAGCAAGGTGCCCGCGACGGCCGAGCAGGCCGTGGTCGTGGCCGAGATGGGCGGCAAGCCCGTGACCTCCGGCGAGCTCGACGAGTGGATGCGCGAAGACCTCTTCCAGCGCGAAGTGGCGAGCAAGGGCAAGACGGAGCTCTTCGAGCTCCGCAGCGACGCGCTCGAGCGCATGCTGGACGAGAGGCTGCTTCGGGCCGAGGCCGAGCAGCAGAAGCTCTCCGTGGACGACCTGGTGGCGAAGCAGGCCAGCTCCTCCGACGCGGTAACCGAAGACGCCGTGAAGGCCTTCTACGAGCAGAACAAGGCGCGCATGGGCAGCTCGACGCTCGAGCAGATCGCGCCGCGCATCCGCAGCTTCCTCGAGCAGCAGCAGGCGGGCAAAGCGCGTGAGACCTTTGTTACCGCACTGCGTGAGAAGGCCGGCGTTTCGATTAAGCTCGTGGCGCCGCGCGTCGAGGTGGCGGGCGACGGACCGTCGCGCGGTCCCGCGAACGCTCCTGTCACCATCGTCGAGTTCAGCGACTACGAGTGTCCCTTCTGCCAGCGCGCCGAGCCGATCCTGCAGGAGGTGCTGAAGCGCTACCCAGACAAGGTCCGCCTCGTCTTCCGGCACTTCCCGCTCCCGATGCATCCGAACGCACGACCTGCCGCCGAGGCGGCTCTCTGCGCCAACGAGCAGGGCAAGTTCTGGGAGTTCCACGAGAAGGTTTTCAGCGGAAAAGGGCTCGAGGAGGCCGACCTCAAAGGCTACGCCAGCGCCGCCGGCATCGACGCCGAGAAGTTCGAGGCCTGCGTCGCCGAGCGTCGTTTCAAGGACAAGGTCGACGCCGACGCGAAGGCCGGCAGCGAGGCGGGCGTGAGTGGAACGCCCGCGTTCTTCGTGAACGGCATCATGCTCTCGGGTGCGATGCCGGTCGAGAAGTTCAGCGCGATCATCGAGAGTGAGCTCAAGAATCCGAAGGCGGGTTCCTGAGGCGCCGACGCGCTACGCCGAAGCCTCGATCCTCGCCAGCAGGCGGTCGCGCTCGCGCGCCATGCGCTCCTGCGTGGTCGCCTCGAGGTTGAGGCGGAGCATGGGCTCGGTGTTGGACGGTCGCAGGCTGAACCACCACTCCGGGTACTCGACGCGCAGGCCGTCCAGGTGCGAGAGGACCGGCGCGTCCGCATGCTCGGCTTCGATGGCCCGGAGCAGGGCGTCCACATCCTTCACAGGCCGGTTGATTTCGCCCGTCGCGAAGTAGCGCCGCAACGGCGCCACCAGCTCCGAGAGCGGCCTGCGCTCGCTCGCCAGCACGTCGAGCAGCGCGACGAAGGCGGCGCAGCCGTCGTCCGCCACGAGCGTATCGGAGAACCGGAAGTAGAAGTGGCCCGAGAGCTCGCCACCGAAGAGGGCGCCGCTCTCGCGCATGGCGGCCTTCACGAAGGAATGCCCCACCCGACACATCTCGGCGACGCCGCCGGCCGCCTCGATGGCTTCGCGGGTGGCGCGACTCGAGCGCAGGTCGTAGAGCACGCGCCCACCCGGGCTGCGCCGTAGCTGCGGTGCCGCCAGCAGCGCGGTCATCAGGTCGGAGGAGATGGGCCGTCCGGCCTCATCCACGAAAACGGCCCGGTCTGCATCGCCGTCGAATGCGACGCCGAAGTCGGCCCCCGTACGCTTCACGGCCTCGGCGACATCGCGGAGGTTCTCCTCCTTGAGCGGGTCGGCCTCGTGGTTCGGAAAGCTCCCATCCGGCTCGAAGTAGAGCCGTTCCACCGTGAGCGGCAGGCGCGCCAGCAGCGGCTCGAGACCGACGGCAGCCATGCCGTTGCCGCAGTCGATGGCGACGTGGAGCTTCGGACACGGCAGCGTGGCGATGCGAGCGACGTGCGCCGCGTACTCCACCGCGAGGCGTACTTCGCGCCGCTGCCCCCGGCGAGCCGCGGGTACCTGCTCCGAAGACTGACGTACGATCGCCTCGATCTCGCGCAGCCCGCTCGCTGCACCCATCGGGATCGCATGCTCGCGGCAGAGCTTGAAGCCGTTGTAGCGGG
>CAYGXT010000216.1:0-421 GCA_964353695.1 uncultured Myxococcaceae bacterium | reverse complement strand
AGGATTGTGGGAGGCGGTGACGCAGATGCCGCCTGCTGCTGCCATGTGCTCGACGCCGAAGTAGACCATGGGCGTCGAGACCAGGCCTGCATCGAGAACATCCGCACCCTCGTCGAGGATCCCGCGCACGAGCGCTTCGCCGAGAGCCGGAGAGCTCGGCCGGGCGTCGCGCCCGACCAGCAGCGGGGAGGCCGCCAGGAAGCGGGCCGCGGCGCGGCCAATGGCGTAGGCATCGTCGGCTCCGAGTTCGTCGCCGACGAGGCCGCGGATGTCGTAGGCCTTGAAGATGGACATGGACGGCGGAAGCTACCTCGGAGCCCTCCGGTTGACCCGGGCGCCGCCGAGCGGCACCTTCCCCGTCACTATGTTCGGACTAGGCCTTCCCGAAGTTCTTGTCATCCTCGTCCTCGTCATCGTGATC
>CAYGXT010000215.1:0-5829 GCA_964353695.1 uncultured Myxococcaceae bacterium | reverse complement strand
GCTTCCCCGCGAGCATGCGGTCGCCCGTAACCGTGAGGCGGTGGTCCTCTCGCACCGTGAGTGCGGCCGCGTCCTGCTCGAGAAAAGCGCGCACCTCCACCACGGAGAGCGTTGAGGGATCACTCTGCGCGGCGGGCAGCGTCAGCTCGAGGGCAAGTTCGGCCCCGGGCCGAAGCGCGCTGGAGGCGAGCGTGCGGTAGCTACGGCCGTCGATCGTGACGTTCTCGCCGGGCCGGAGCGCCCGTGCGGCGACGCTCAGCCCGCCCTCAGGGACGAGCACCGTGGCGCCGCTCGTCCCGGCTGGGAAGCGCTTGCGGAGCGCGAGCGTCGCCTCGGTTACTGGCAGTGCGTAGGTGAAGCTGAGCTGCTGCGAGCCGGGGTAGATCGGACCGAAGAAGAGGATTTCGCCACCGCGCTGCACGATGCCTTCGGGCAGCATGCCGAGGGGGCCCCTCAGCTCCGATGCGCCAGCAGGCAGTCCCGTGCGGAAGGCCGGGGCGAGCCGTTCGCGGTCGGCGGGTCGCACGTAGAAGACGAGCTCCGAAGCGTTGCGCAGGCTGTGGGTCTCGGTCACGACCAGGCGCCCGCCGGTCCAGTCGAGCCGCAGCTTCGCGTCACCCGGGGTGACGGGTTTCGGATTGGTCGTCGGCTCGGCGACCCGGATCTCGACCTCCCGATCGAGCTCGCCGGCCTTGAAGCTCAGGCGCTCGCCCGGAAAGGAAACCTCGCCGACGCGCGCGCCGACGAGGTATGCGGTCTCGGGAGCGTTCGTGATGCGCTCGAAGACGAAGCTTCCGTCCGGCTCCGTTCGCGAGCGGCGAAGCCCCGGCGCTCCTGCCTGCGGCAGCGCGTAGAGAACGACCTCCACGCCGCCCACCTCGTCCGGCCGGGCCGCTCGCACGACGCGTCCGTGGATCCGGGCCGGGCCTTCCGGGACGTCGGCGACGGAGCCGACGTCCGATCCGCCGTGCTGCGCCAGCGCCGGCGAGGCGAGCAGGAGTGCGGCTAAAAGAATCTGGAGCGCAGGGCTCCTCATGCCCCGCCGTGCTCGCTGACGCGCGCGGGATGGGGCCATAGGATTGCAATCGTGCCCAGGATGAAGGTGTAACCCCCGATCCAGATCCAGTTGACGAGCGGGTTATAGTAGACCTTCACGGTTGCGGAGCCGTCGGACTCTACGTTGGTGAGGATCACGTAGAGGTCTTCGCCGATCGTCGAGTGGATGCTCGGGATCGAGGACGGCTGCTCCTCCATCCAGTACATGCGCTTCTCCGGCTCCATCACCCCGAGCGGCCGCCCCTGCTGGTAGAGGGCGATGCGCGCGACGGCGCCGCCGTAGTGCTGCTTCGGAAGCGGCCGGGCCGTCAGATACTCGAGGCGGTAGTCGGCGATCTCGAGCGACCCGCCGGGGTGGATGTTCTCGAGCCGCTCCTTGTTGAATGCCGCGCCGCCGATCCCGACCAGGATGAAGACCACGCCGAGATGCACCACGTAGCCGCCGTAGCGGCGCTGGTTACGCTGGAACAGGGTCAGGAAGGCGCGAGCGGCGTTCTCGCCGTTGCGCATGCGCACCCGCATTGCTCTTCCGTACTCCTGGAGGATGGTGCCGGTGACGAAAGCGCCGAGGCTCCAGGTCACCAGCGAAAAAAAGGACGGGCCGCCGCGAAAGATGACGAGCAGCACCCCGGCAGTCACCAGACCCCATGCGGTGGGCCAGAGAAACTGCCGTCGCACGCTCACCAGCGAGGCCTTGCGCCAGGCAATCAGGGGCCCGACACCCGTGAGGAAGAGCAGGAACAGTGCCAGCGGCCCGGCCATGGTGTTGAAGAAGGCCGGCCCGATCGTGATCTTGGTTCCCGTCACGGCCTCGGAGACGACCGGGAACAGCGTGCCCCAGACCACCACCGCGAGGATGCCGAGGAAGACCCAGTTGTTGAGCAGGAAGCTCGCCTCGCGCGAGAGGACCGACTCGAGCCGGTTCGTGCTCCGCAGCTCCGTGCGGCGCCAGAGCAGCAGGCCGAAGAAGATGATCGCGATCCCGAGCACGTAGGCGAGGAAGATGGCCCCGAACCAGCTGTCCGACGTGAACGAGTGTACCGATTGCACCACTCCACTGCGGGTCAGGAATGTGCCGAAGAGGCAGAGTGAGTAGGTGAGCCCCACCAGCACCAGGTTCCAGATCTTCAGCATGTCCCGCTTTTCCTGGATCATGACCGAGTGGAGGTAGGCTGTCGCCGGCAGCCACGGCATGAACGAGGCGTTCTCGACCGGATCCCAGGCCCAATAGCCGCCCCAGCCCAGCACCTCGTAGGCCCAGCGCCCGCCGAGCAGGATCCCGATCGAGAGGAAGAACCAGGGCACGAGCGTCCAGCGCCGCGTGCTCCGCAGCCATGCCGTTCCGAGCTCGCCGGTGACCAGCGCCGCGAAGCCGAACGAGAACGGCACCGCGAAGCCGACGAAGCCCAGGTAGAGCGCGAGCGGATGGATCATCATCACAGGGTGCTGCAGCAGCGGGTTGAGCCCGTTGCCGTCGCTCGGAACCAGCGCCGCCGGGAGCCGGTCGAAGGGGTTCGTGACGAAGTTCGTGAGCGCGAGGAAGAAGAGAGCGTTCGCGAGCAGCGAGACGAAGACCCAGGGCAGAAGGCGCGGGTTCGCGCGGCGGCTCGCGAACGCGCAAGCGATCGAGTAGCCGCAGAGCATGAAGAGCCAGAGCAGCAGCGAGCCAGACTGTCCGCCCCAGAGCGCGGCCAGGCGGTAGGGCAGGGCCATGCTGCGCGCCGAATGCTCGGCCACGTACCGGAGCTGGAAGTCGAAGCTCGCGAAGGCGCCCCAGAGACAGACGATGGAGAGCGTCACGCAAGCGCCCACGAGCAGCACGGCTCGACGCGTGACCTCGGTCCAGTCCGGGCGCCGGGAAAGGCCGGCGTAAATGCCAGCACCGAGTCCGAGCAGCGCCACCAGCAGGGCGAGGCGTAGGGCGAAGAAGCCTAGATCCGACAAGGGCACTCCGATGGCGGAGAGGGCCGCCGTGCGGGGATACGATCAGGACTCGATCAGGACTCGGCCGGCTGTTGAGCCTGGAACTTCGAGGGGCACTTGGCGAGCACGCTCGTCGCGCGGAAGACCGGGGAGCCGCTGCTCTGGTCGAGCTTGCCTTCGACCACGACCTCGGCCGCGTCCTTGAACATGTCCGAAACCTCGAGGCTCCCGTAGACGACGGTGAGCGGCGCCGTCTCGAGAGCGGCCTTATGCGGAGGCTGGCTCTGCACGACGAAGCGGACGGAGCGGCTCGGCACGTCGCGCTCGATCGAACCCGGCGTCACGAAGCCGTGCACCCGCACGTGGCCCCTTACCGCGCCGGCTTCGCGTAGCTCGGCCAGGGTCTCGAAGTAGCGGTAGGCACCGTCGCCATCGAGGCTGCTCGTGGCGTACCAGCCGAGCAGTACCGCGATCAGCATTGCTCCGAGCGCGATCTGCACGCCCTTCGACATCGTGGCCTCCTTCAATGCCTCGAGGCTATCACCGAGGGCCTCCCTCGTCAAAGGGCGCACTGTCGGAAACAGTCTTGATTTCGGTCACTTGCACGCACGCGGCACTTGACGCCGGGGAGGCATGCCGGTACGAAGGGGCGATGTCGCTCCGGCTCGCTGCGCCCGTTCGCGCGATCCAGGCCGAGATCATCGCCACGGCGGCGGGGCCGGCGCAGTTTCCGCCGCCCGAGTTGCCGGAGTTCGCCTTCGCGGGCCGCTCGAACGTCGGGAAGTCCAGCCTGCTCAACCGTCTGGCCGGTCGCCGCGGCCTGGCCCGAACCAGCGCCGAGCCGGGCAAGACGCGCCTGCTCCATTTCTACCGCGTCGAGTGTGCCGTGCAGGAGACTCGCCGGTCGTTCGTGTTCGTGGACCTTCCGGGCTACGGCTATGCGAAGGTTTCGAAGCAGGAGCGCAACCGCTGGCGGGAGCTGGTCGAGAGCTACATCGGTAAACGGGATGCGCTGCGGCTCGTGATCGTGCTGCAGGATATCCGCCGCGAGATCGCCGAGGCCGAGCGCGAGTTGCTGGTCTGGCTCGCCGAACGGGGTGCGCCGGGTCTGCTCGTGCTCACCAAGATCGACAAGCTCGCCCCGATGCAGCGTGCGCTCCGCGTACGCGCGCTGACCGATGCCGCGGGGCTTCCCGAAGGCCACGTGCTGGCGACCTCCGCCACGACCGGAGCGGGCGTAGACGAGCTTTGGAGCGCACTGCTGGCGCGGGCCTGATCCGGGGCCGAGTCAGCGGAAAAGGTCGTGCTCGCGCCGGCGCAGCAGCGCGCGCGCGTCGCCGTCCCCCTCTGGCAGGAAGCCTTCGATCCACACCGCCGGTACTCCCGCATCCTTCACCATCAGCATGCCCGCCGCGGCGGCGAGCTGATCGGCGCTGGCCATCGCGGTCACCTGCAGCGTGCGGCCCGCCAGGTCCTTGCTTCCGCGACGATCGTCGATGGGCGCCAGACCGGCGCAGCCCAGCGCGATGTCCACGAGACCCTCGCGGAAGGGCCGGCCAAAAGTGTCGGAGACGATCACGGCCGGCGCCGGACACCCGGGGACCGTGAGGGCGTCGCGCAGGCGGCGCGCCGAGGCGTCGGGATCCTCGGGCAGGAGCACCGCCACGTCCTGCCCGGGCGCATTCGAGAGATCGACGCCCGCGTTCGCGCACACGAAGCCGTGGCGCGTCTCGCAGATCAGCACGCCCGGGCCGCGGCGCACCACGCGTACGGTCTCGCGCAGCACGATCTCGAGATGGCGCGGATCCTTGCCGTCTTCGGCGGCCAGGCGTCGCGCCAGCTCCGACGGGATGACACTAGAAAGAGTAACCAGTCGGCCCTCGGCCTTCGACACCACCTTCTGGCAGACGACGAGTACGCCCGCCGAGAGCAGCAGACCGCTCTCGCGCGCGGCGCCGGCCAACAGGGCGGCGAGGTCGTCGCCGGGTCGGACGGGCGGAACCCCGCGCAGCGCGCGCAGCCGCAGCTCCTGCGGCGCGCCGCTCACGCTCTCCACGGTGCGGCCTCCCGCCCGAGATGGGCCAGCAGGGCGCGTGTACGCGGGCCGGCTCCCGGTCCCGAGAGGAAGGCGTCGAGGTCCTCGGGACGATCGAGATCGATCTCGAGGCCGGGCAGCGCAAGCTCGCGTAGCGGCATGCCATGCTCGGCAGCCAGACGGCGATGCCGCTCTGCGCTCCCGGGGCCGAAGGCGGCGGGGATCGCATCGTGCGGTGCTCGGAGCAGCGCGGCCGTTCCTCCGTCGCGAGCCGGGGCGAGTACGACGCCACGCGGTCCCAGCGCTGCGAGCGCCTGCGTGAGCTCGCGTACGTCGCTCGCGGCGATGCCCGGCACGTCGCCGAGCACCACGAGCAGCGCGGCGGCGCCCTCCGCTGCGAGCGCAGCGGCCGCCGCCTCGAGGCTCGCGTTCAGCCCAGCGTCCGTCCGGACCAGGGCTCGGGCCCCGGCCTTGCGCGCGGCCTCGGCGACTCGCTCGTCCTCGGTCACGACGACGACCATGCCGATCTCGGGAGCGCTGCACAGCGCCGAGACCACGTCGTCGAGCATGGCGAGCGTGAGCTGCTCGAGTTGGTCGCGCGCGAGCTCGGGACGAAGACGGGACTTCGCCGCGTCGAGGCGTTTGATCGGTACCAGCGCCGCGATCATCCGAGGGTGGCGGCCAGGGCGAGGGCGGCGCCCGCTACGCGGGTCGCGGCCGCAGTGTCACGCATCAGCGTATCCACCACGGCCGTGCGCAGACCGAGGGCCTCGATGTCGGGGGCCAGCGCTTCGTCGCGCTGGTCGAGTACGAAG
>CAYGXT010000214.1:0-5839 GCA_964353695.1 uncultured Myxococcaceae bacterium | reverse complement strand
ATCTCCGCTTGGATGAGGTCGGCGATGCGCTGAGTGGCCCGACCGTCGAGGCAGAGAGAGAACGTCGCCCGGGCCGCAGCCGGGTCCCAGGTCTGGCTCCTCTGATGCGCCAGCCGATCGAGCAGCCTCGCAAATTCAGCGTCGTCGGCGACCAGCAGGCCCAGGCGGCTCATTTCGTCTACGACCATGTTCTCGGTATTCTTACGAAGCTCCAGCGGTACGTAAGCGATTGCCGGGCGACCATTTGCGAGAGCGGCGCACAGGGCGGCGCTGTGTACCGAGATGACCACGTCGCTGCACGAGATCGCCTCGATGAGATCGTCCGAGACGGCCGTCTCGTCGAGGTCGCCGTACTCGGCCGCGCTCTCGCTGGGATGGAACTTGCAAAGGATCCGTGCATCGGGCGAAAGACGGCGGATGATGCGTACGAGGTTGCGGAAGAACGCCTGCTTCCAGCCGGAAGGCGCGAAGCCGCCGACGTCGAAGGGCTGGGTGAGCAGAAGGTAGTCGTACTTCGGCGGCTTCAAGTGGATCGTCGGAAGGAAGTCTGGAATGCCGGTCGCGACGATCCGCCGTGCGCGGGCACCTCGCGCTTCGTAGGCCTGATGGGTGCGTTCCGTGGCGACACAGAACAAATCGACCTCGCCGAAGCCGTAGCCGTGGACTTCTCGGGGTCGACCCAAAAGGGTCGGTGCAGCGAGGGCGAACAGGGACAGGATATCGCCGTGGGCGAGCTGTGTCCGGATGCGAAACCATGCGCGCGCGGGCTGACGCAGCAGAGCTGAGACCGGCTTCCGCACCTGCAGTCGAGGCACGAGCTCGTTTGCAGCTTCCTGCACGAGTACGCTGCGCACCGATCTGCGCCTCGCCGCTTCGAGCAGCAGCCTCGTGTAATAGAGGCTGTCGGCTCCCATGACGACCACCGCAGGTTTGGCGGCGCGGAGCAGGCGATGGGTGTTGAGTGGGGCCTCCCGGCCGATCACCGCAGGATCCCACCCCGCCACGCGCGCGGATTCCTCGATGGCGCGGCAGCCCGGCCCGCCGAGGATGTAGATGCGTACGGGCACGCCGCGCCCGCGCAGCTCCGCTGCCACTGCCAGCAGCGACCGAGCGTCGGTCGGGGAGCAGAGAACGACTGCAGCAGCACGCTGCATCAGCGCAAGTGTTCCCAGGTCAGCTGCTCGTCGGCAGCCAGCGGCTTGCGGAGCACGCGGCCGGCCACGCCCGACAGGAGTGAGGGAGAAAGGCCAGTCCCCGGACGCTTGATGGCAAGATCGGCAGGCTGCAGCTGCGTACCGGCCGGAAGATCACGCGCACCGACCAACGACTTTCGTGCGATCTGCCGTGTATTGAGCTCGCACGGCGCGGGCGCCTTGATCCCGTTGCCGAGGGCGGACTCGATCCTGCGAATCTGCTCGACCATCCTTCGAAAATCTGCCGGCTCGAGCGAGGCCGCGTGGTCCGGACCAGGGAGCTCCCGTGAAAGGGTCAGGTGCTTCTCGATCACGCGAGCTCCGAGGGCGACCGCTCCCAGCGTGACCTCCCAGCCCGGGCTGTGATCGGACATTCCGACCGGGCCCCCGACCGCGAGGCGAATGGTCTCGATCGCGCGGAGATTCGTCTGCTCGTACGGCGCTGGGTAGCTGCTCACACAGTGCAGCCAGACGACCGGCGGAGCGCCATGGCTTGCGATCACGGCGGATGCGTCCTCGATCTCGTCGAGAGTCGCCATGCCGGTGCTCAGCAAGAGAGGCCTACCGATCCGGGCGAGATCGGCCAACAGCGCGTGGTTCGTGAGCTCGCCGGACCCAAGCTTGAACGCGGAGACCCCCAGCCGCTCCAGGAGCCTCGCGCTGGGCGTGTCGAACGGCGAGGACAGGAATACCAGGCCAACGCTCTCACTGTGTGTCTTCAGCTTCCGGAAGGCCGATTCCGGCAGCGCCAGTCGCTCCAGCATTTCGCGCTGACTCTCGGTGGTGCCCGTGTTGGCGATCTGATACTCGGCCTTGGCGGCCTCTCGTGTCACGAGTTCACGCGGCTCGAAGGTCTGGAACTTGACGGCATCGGCCCCGGCGCGAGCTGCAGCATCGACGAGCTCCATTGCGAGCTCCAGACTGCCGTTGTGGTTGACACCTGCCTCGGCAATCACGAACACGGGTGCACCGATGCCAATCTTGTGCCCCTCGATCTCGAGCGTCGGTTCGCCCGAATTGTCTCGCAGCCTGCAACGAGCGATCTCGAGGTCGATGGCATGATCGATGTCGGAGGCGCGACGGTCCGGAACCTCAACGGTGCGCGTGAGACCGGCAACGAAGAACGTTCGATGCTGCCGAAGGAAAGCGGTGCTGTTGATCCAGAAGCCCGCGGGTAGGTAGGCGGCCCGGAGCAGCTGGCGTGCCTCCACGCTGGCGTGCGGCAGGGCGGATTCCGTGGAGCCATCCGCGTTCCGGTAGAAGCTCCACTGGACCGGGTGATCGACACGCGTCGCTCCGGCCACCGAGGGGCAGCCCCCGACGAACGCCTGCCACGCCGCCTCGAGATCTTCCAGCGCCAGCAGGGGGGAGGTGGGCTGCAGCAGCAGCACCGCGTCGCACGCCGGGCCTTCTGTCTCGGCACGGCGCAGCTCGTACTCGACGACGTCCCAGGATGTCGTGTCGTCGCACGCCAGCTCGGGCGGTCGCAGCCGGCGCGGGCGGTCCTCCATGGGCCAGGCTTCGGCGATCTCCTGGGCATCGGTCGAGAGCCATGGCTCCAGCTCGGGATGGAGCGCCCGCATGCGAGAGAGCAGCCGGTGTGACCAGGCGACGAGCGGTCTTCCTGCGAGGAGAGCGACGTTCTTTCCGGGAAAGCCCTTGGATCCGCCACGGGCCGTTACGAGTCCGAGCACACGCATGGATCCCGGTCCTCCCAGTATCGCGGCCGAGACATTGTGTCGTTCAGGCGAAGATGGCAGAGATGAGCCGCATGGTTTCCATCGCCTGGTCGAGCGTGGCAGCGTCAGAAGGCCGACCCAGCGCCGCCGCCACCGCATGCTCGGCCTGCAGACGGAATCCGGGCTTGAACTCCTTGTCCCACGCGTGCGCCTCGACGGGGTTCAGGTGGCGTTCCCCGGCAAGCTGGAATGCGGCCTGCTCCAGCGGGCGCATCTCCCAGCGCTTGGCCGCGGTCGTGACGCTCGCCATCCACGGCCCCGGCCCGCTCCAGATCCCCTGATACAGGCCACGGTCGCCGCTCTCGAACTCGACCACCGCAACCACGGCGGCTGCCGTTCCGTCGTTCCAGGGCAGCGCGGGCCTGACCGTCGCGATCCGTCCTCGACCCAGCAAACGCAGGTAGTCGACCAGGTGGATCGAGTTGGCGTACATCCAGTTCTTCACGACGGGCTCGGGATGGCCGATTGCGCGGGCCGCAGCCAGGCTCTGTTGGTCATGGACCTGGATGAATCGCGGCCCGGGCTGCTGGGCCAGATCCGCGAGGACGGTTCGGCTGCTGGAGAGGAAGCGTCGGTTCAATCCCACCAGCACCTTCCGGCCATGGGCCACGGCCGCAGCCTGGATCTCCTGGGCTTCTCCCAGGCTGTAGCCAAGGGGCTTCTCCGCCAGCAGCGTCCACGGGAACTCGAAGCAGGAAAGGGCGATCGCCCTGGCTGCGAGCTCCGGAACGGCCATCACCACGAGATCCGCCCGCGTCCGGTCGTACAGCTCCTCGGTCGAATCGCAGACGAGCCCGATCCCGAACTCTCCAGCCAATGCCTCGGCCTTGGCGCGAGTTCGGCTGTAGAGACCGGCCAGCTCCACCCCGGGGACATCGCGAAACGCGCGAACGTGCTCGCGCGTCATCCCGCCGGCGCCGATGAACGCCATCCTACACGATTCCATCTTGCCGCCGGTCTCGATCGTGCGCCTCACGCGGTCGTTCCCTCTTCCTGCACCGTGGCTGGCGCGAGTCGCCACCAGCACCAGCCATGGCTCCGCTCTCTTCGATCTGGCGGCCGGGGCCCGATGCTGCTTGGCGCCTCGCTATTCTCATGGCGGACGAACGGACACGCAAGCGCGTGGATGGGGGCGTTCGCCGGGGACTGAGCCGGGCACGCACGCGGAGGAAGGGGGAGCGGGCGCAGCATAGTTGACACGGATCGCGGGCCCGGCAACGTTCCGCCCATGAAAGTATCGCTCTGCTGCGATGTGCCCATCCCCGACGCAAGCGTGTGCACGCTCGCGTTGCGCTGACACGCGATGTCCCTGCTGATTCGGGCCGTTCAGAGCGCCTGTCGATCCTTCGCGCGGGTCGCGGGTCTCTACAGCGGCCGCGGTCGTATCGCCCGTACGCGCATTCTGCGTCGGATCGACGCCCCGTTGCGGGGCCTCCAGCTCACGACGCTTGAAGACGGCTCGCTCATCCGCGTCGACCTCAGCGACTACATGGCTCGCCCCGTGTTCTACTTTGGGGACTTCGACCCCAAGATCAGTTGGGTATGCCGACGCGTCCTCCAGCCCGGTGACGCGGCCATCGACCTCGGCGCAAACATCGGCATCGTGGCGTTTCAGATGGCGCGATGTGTCGGCCCGAAGGGACGCGTCCACGCCTTCGAACCCCAGCCCGACCTGGTGACGCGGCTCACCGAGGATGCGGCCATCAATGGCTACCGCCAGCTCGCCGTCCACCCGGTCGCCTTGAGCGATCGCGACGGTTTCGCCCAATTCAACGTATCCCGCGAGAACTGCGGCGGAGCCGCCCTGAGCGACGAGGAAGCGCCGGGCTATCGCATGATCCAAGTGCAGGTCCGTCGTGCGCTTCCCGCATTCGAGGCGCTGGATCTGCCTGCGAGCGCTCCCGTCCGCCTGATCAAGCTCGACATCGAAGGTCACGAGGACCTCGTGCTCACCGAGTTGGGGCCGTGGCTGAAACAGAGGTCGCCGGACGTGGTCGTCTTCGAAGCCGGGGTGACCGACGGATTCTGGTCCTTGCCCCGGACCGCGACTCTGCTCGACGCCGGTTACCGCTTGTTCGCCATTCCCCGATGCATCTTCCGCATGCGCCTCATCCCTCTCGTCGAGGGAAGCGCGGTCCCCATCGGCAGCCATGATTTCGTGGCAGTGCACCAGGGAGCCCATGCCGCGGCGTCGCGCGCAGCGCTGGGCGCGTCGTGATGCCCCGGGCTTCCTGACCGCTCATCCAGCAGGCCGTAGTGCAGCAGCGCTGCCGACGCGGCGTTGGTTGATACCCCGATCTCGATCATGAGCCGAACGAGTTTCGCGCGATGCGCCTCCCGCGCGCGACGCGCTTGCCAGCGCTGCCCGTCTCCTCGATCCTTCCGCCCCATGCGCCTCGCCCTCGCGCAGATCAACCCCACGGTCGGAGACCTCGCCGGCAACCGTCGCCGCATCGAGGAGGCGGCCGTGCGGGCGGCCGGGCAGGGGGCCGACCTGGTGGTCTTTCCCGAGCTGGCTCTGACGGGCTACCCGCCCATGGACCTGCTGCAGCGGGAAGGCTTCGTGCGCGACCAACTCCGCGAGGTCGAGGCGCTGCGGGAGATGTCGCGCCGGGTGGCCCTCGCCGTGGGTGTGGTGCTGCCAGCGCCTCGGAGCGGGCCCCGGCATCTGGCCAACGCGGTGATGCTGCTGGCCGGTGGCCGCGAGCTGGCGACGCGGGCGAAGACGCTGCTGCCGACCTACGACGTCTTCGACGAGAGCCGCTACTTCGTGCCGGCCGAGTGTCGCGAGACGGTGTCGCTGCCGGGCTCGGACGTCGTGCTCGGGCTCACAGTCTGCGAGGACACCTGGGCCGGGCAGGTCGGCTACGACCTCGATCCCGTCGGTGAGCTCGTGGCCCAGGGTGC
>CAYGXT010000213.1:0-5852 GCA_964353695.1 uncultured Myxococcaceae bacterium | reverse complement strand
CGCGCCGGAGGGGCTGGTCTTCGAGCTGGGCCTGCGGGCCAACGGGCCGCCGCTGTTGCGGGCCCGCGCCGGGGACGTGCTGCTCTCGGCGTGACTGACTCGAACGGCAGTGGCTACGCGTGCACGGTCGAGGCGCTCGCCCGCGCCCGTCGCACACGGTCCGGGGGCTGTCGCCCTTCCTCGGGCGTTCGCTGCGTCTGGATCAGCTCGAGCATGTTGAGTGTGAAGGTCGTGGTGCCGAGCGCCACGAAGATCACGACCAGCAGCGAACCAAGCACGGCGCGGGACCAATGCATCGTGACCTCTCCGGTCGTCGCGTACTGGGCGAGCCCGGGCCAGGTCACGAGCAGCGCGGTGGCGAGCAGCAAGAAGCTCCCAATCCAGCGCGAGCGGCGGCTGAAGAGCCTGGCCAGGAGCGCCACCGCTCCTGAGCGCGCCAGCGGCCGCTGGTGGGCGAGGACTGCGATCCGGTCGGCGACCGCCGTTGCGCAGACCACGAGGGCGCTCGAGACGGCGAGCAGCCAGGCGAGCAGGATGCGGTAGATCATCCACTCTTCGAGATGCCCCTCGCGGAGCCAGAGCCACGTGGGAGCGGCGCCCAGCGCAACAGCGAGGAGTGCAAGAAAGCCAGCAGCGAGCAGCAACGGCCGTGCCGGCCGGTAGGTGACGACCGCCTGCACGATGGAGCGGAGGAAGCGCACGCCGTCACGAAGCACGGAGAGCTTCGAACGGCCAACGCGCTCGGCGTAGGCCATCGGAATCTCGACCAGGGAGAGCTTGCCCTCGAGCAGCACGCGCGCGCTCATGGCGGGCGTGAAGTGCAGGCCGTCGGGAAGTGGATAGAGGTCGGCGAGCGCCGTCCGGCGCAGCACGCGCATGCCGCTCGCCGTATCCTCCACCGTGCGGCGTGCGAGAAGCCCGAGGAGCACGGAGAAGAGAAGGTTGCCAGCGGTACGTACGAGCGGCATCTCGCTCTCGCTGCCCATCCGCGAGCCGAGGGCGATGTCAGCGTGCTGCTTCTCGAGCACGGTGCATAGGTCCGCGAAGAAGCGGGGATCGCAGGTGCCGTCGGCATCGAGAAATCCAAGGAGGTCGCCGGAAGCGAAGGCGAAGCCGCACTTGATCGCAGCGCCGTAGCCGCGGTTGCGGTCGAAGGCGAGCACGCTGACTTCGGGAAAGCCGCACGCGATCTCTTCGGTATGGTCCGTCGAGCCGTCGCTCACGACGAGGATCTCTACCTCGTCGACGCCGCCCTCCACGCGGATATGCTCCCGGGCCGCGAGGCAGCGGGTCAGCGTGCCGCCGATGGCGGCCTCCTCGTTGAGGGCAGGGATCACGATCGAGAGACGCCCGGCCATCAGGGCAGGAACTGCTCGGGGTGCTCGAGCTTTCGCGGCAGGTACTCGTCGATCACGTAGTTGAGGCCCCACTTGGCCAGCGCCTGCTGCTCGGCGCGCACACCCATCTTGAGCAGCTGGTCGATCGCCTGCTGCCAGGGCTTGTGGGCCTTGAAGAAGGGATCGTTCTTCAGGGCATCCTTCGCTCGCTTGATGTCCACGTCCTGAAGCGGATGCGTCGGGAGCTGGTACTCGACGATGTCATGGGGTGTTACGCCCAGATAGCTCGCATGGGGCACGCAGAAGAACTGCGAGAGGTGGGCGGCATTGCCCGAGCCCACCTTGAGCGTGCGGTAGATGTTCGAGATGCCATAGGGGTCGCAGTCGACGAAGGCGTAGACGGGCAGCCGGCACTCGTCGCTCAGCTTGCGGATGAAGCGTCGCGTCGCACGCGTAGGCACGCCAGCCATGGAGATGAGGATGCAGTTCGACGTCTGCCAGAATTTGTGGCTCTGCAGGCGTTGGAAGATGCCGCCCGTCTCGATGGCCAGGATGAACTTCGCATCGGTCTCGAAGGAGAGGTGCTCGACGGTCGAGGGGATTGAGTAGGCGCCGGAGCCGAAGCGCGTGCAGTCGATGCGCTCGATGTTGCCCGTTTCGCGGTCGGGGTCGAGCACGATCAGGTTGCCCGCCACGGCGCCGCCGTGCTCGTCGGGGATGAAGCGGAGCTGCTCGCGCGAGACGCCGCGCACGGAAAAGAGCGCCTCGATGTCGTCCATCACCGTGTCGGATTCGGTTTGCTCGTCGAAACGCGCCTCCTCCCAGTTCTTGCTCTGGTAGTAGGCATCCCGCTTCGTGGCGAAGTCGTTGCCCTCGATCAGCTCCTTGGAAAGGCCCATCATGCGCAGCGTCTGCGCGAAGCTCTTCACGGTGTTCACCGTGAGCGTGCGCACCTTCTTCTGCCGGCCGATCTCGAAGTATCCCTTCTTGTCCGAGTAGGTGACGTTGCTGAGAGCGCGGACGGGAAAAGTAAGGTCCGGCTTCTTCTCCTTCCGGATGTCGGCGTGCACCTCGGTGGCCGCGTCGCGGATCAGTCGCACGGTGGTGTCGTCGAGCGCCTTGTTCCGCGCCATGAACTTCGCGGCAGCACCGCCCTTCGGCGCGGTCTTCTTGGGAGCCTTCTTCGTCGCCACTAGAGCCTCCGGCTGCGCTCGAGCACGTCCTTCAGACTGTCGGTCACGCGCCCACGCTCGGCGTCGTCGAAGCCGAGGATCTGCTGCAGGCCGATGGCGACCTGCGGGATGTACTTGTCGATGTAGGCGCGTTTCTTGGCCTCGTCGGCCTCGCGCCGGCGCTTGCTGATGAAGTGCGAGACCTTGCGGCCGCATTCCTGCAGCCCGAGCCGGATCTCCTTCAGGATCTCCGGGTAGGATGCGATCGCCTCCTTGCTCTCGGAGGTGAAGGGAACCCAGACGCTGGCGATGTGCACCATGAGCAGCATCGGCCCGATCGGGAGGGCGCCCTTCGGCTGCTGCAGGTGGTAGGACTTCCAGTCCGTGCCCATCACGGCCTTCGTGATGGCGCAGGCGCCCTGCTGGTACTGCAGCGGCACGCGGTTCGCGTAGCGGAACAGTGTGACGGGCTCCTCGGCCGGCAGATCTCCCCCGTAGGCGAGGCCCACCTCCACCAGGAAGGGGTTGCCGCGGTAGACCTCGGGGCGGCGCGTCACGGCGGCAACGAATTCGCTCTTCACCTCGGCCCGGAGCGCGCGCTCGATCAGCTCCTCCCCGATGGGCGCGATGCAGTCCGTGGGCGGCGCCATGATCTTCGTGGCCTGGATCGCGGTGTGGACCAGCGCAGCCTCTTCCCGCGTCATCTCCGAAGGGCGCCGCGTGCCCGGCAGCCTGGCGCGCTTGCAGATCTCGTCGGCGATGCGGCCCGAGACGCGCGAGAAGTCCGTGGTCAGGCAGCCCTTCAGGTTCCGAGCCTTCGTGTCGCGGAACATCTGCATCAGGACGCCGAGCTCGACGCCGTAGGGATGCGGCTCGATCTCGGCCGTCTGCGGTGGCAGCTCAGCGCTGACGCGAGGGAGGCGTCGCTCGGCGTCGCCCTCGGCGCCTTTGGGCCGGTAGTAGACGATCTCGGCGTGCGGATTCGCGAGCGAGACCTGCTCGAGATACGCATCGACGCCCTGACGCCCGCCGCGGTAGGCCGCCTCGAGCTCGATCTCGACGCGCGTCCCGTGCGGCTTCTCCCAGGCGACCTCGTCGTCGCGTGTCACTCGGGGCTCGTTCTTCTGGGTGTCGATCACGAGCTCGAGATGGTGCGCCTTCTTCTTCGGATCCGTCTTGGTGTGGATCACCACGGGCTTGCCCGTGGTGAGCAGGCCGTACATGCCGGCGGCACTGATACCGATGCCCTGCTGGCCGCGGCTCTGGCGCAGGCGATGGAACTTCGAGCCGTAGAGCAGTCGCCCGAAGACCCTCGGCACCTGCGCACGCACGATGCCGGGGCCGTTATCCTCGACGGCGACGCGGAAGCGCGTCTCCGCGAGCTGCACGATCTCGACGCGAAGATCCGGCATGATGCCGGCCTCCTCGCAGGCGTCGAGAGCGTTGTCCACTGCTTCCTTGACGGTCGTGAGCAGGGCCTTGCTCGGGTTGTCGAAGCCGAGCAGGTGGCGGTTCTTCGCGAAGAACTCCGAGACCGAGATCTCTCGCTGCTTCTTCGCGAGGTCGCTGGCCGTAGCGCGCACGGGTGCAGCGGCCGCAGGCTTGGCCTTGCGCCCCTGCTGAGCCCGGGCCGTTTTCGCTGGGCGGGCCGTCACAGCCTCGCGAGCAAGCGTGGGCACAGCCTCCGCATGCGCGGCCGCTCCCAGCCCCAGGACGAGCTGCTCCTCAATGGGCATCCGCCTCACCCCCTCGACGGAGTCACCGCGGGCATGTTCCCTCACGCGCCCTTCCGGTCAAGCCTCGCGCGTGATGCGGTCGCCAGGGGCGGATTCAGGAGTTGAGCAGCTCGCGAAGGCTCGTGTTGCGGAAGCTGCCACGCAGGCGGGCGCGACCGCTACCGAGAATGTAGAGCACCGTGGCGACCACCTCGGCCTCGGTTTCACACTCGTCGCTCACGGCGCCGACGAGCTCCAGCAGCGTGACCTCGAGACTCGTCTCGGGCGGCAGGGCCCGGATTGGCTGGCGGACGGTCGTGGCGACACTCATCGTGTGCTCCCCTCACCCCATCCATAAGCAGGAATCGTGCCCGTAGACCCTGCCGCCCACGGCGGCAGGGGGAAGCCGCTTCCTGGCCTTTCAACGCTCTGCCCTGCCTGCTCCCTGATACGGGCCCCCTGGTCACCCGCGCGTCTGACGAAATTCCGGCGCCGGCTGTTCGAAACCAGACAGGAGCTGAGCCGACACCCTGCAGGTCAGATGCCGCAGGTGCCCGTGGCGTTCTCCCGGTAGCCGAGAGCCTCAGCCAGCGCGGGCGGGCCCACCCTCTCGTCTCCTGCCAGGTCCGCCACCGTCCTGGCTACCCGCAGCACGCGCCGTGCTGCCCGAGCAGACATCTTGAGCCTGTCGACCGCGCGGCCGAGCAGGGCGCGGGCCTCCGGCGTGGCGTCTACCAAGGTGTCGAGGTGGGAGTCAGGCAGGGCGGCGTTCGTCAGCACGCCTGTGCCCCGAAGACGCTCCGCCTGCCGTGTCCGTGCGGCCACGACGCGGTTCCGCACCTCTCGGCTGTCCGGACCTGCGGAGGGCCGGTCGAGGTCGGCCCAGCTCACTCCGGGGACGCTCACATGGAGGTCGATGCGGTCGAGGAGAGGGCCGGAGAGGCGCGCTGCGTAGCGCGCGATCGCGCCCTCGTCGCAGCGACAGTCGCGCTGCTGCGACAGACGCCAGCCGCAGGGGCATGGATTCGCCGCCGCCACGAGCTGAAAATCTGCTGGGAAGGCGCAGGTGCCCCGCGCGCGGGCGACCGTGACCCGCTTGTCCTCGAGCACTTGCCGCAATGCCTCGAGGACCCGCCGCTCGAACTCAGGCAGCTCGTCCAAGAAGAGCACGCCCCGATGCGCGAGTGAGACCTCGCCCGGCCGCGGCGGGCTCCCGCCTCCCAGCAGGCCCGCGAGGCTCGCCGAGTGGTGCGGTGCGCGCAGGGGCCGTTCGGTCACGATGGGGCTCTTCGCGTCGAGGCGCCCGGCGGCGCCGTGTACACGGGTAGCCTCGAGCGCCTCCTCAAAACAAAGAGGGGGCAGCAGACCCGGCAGTCGCCGCGCGAGCATCGTCTTGCCGGAGCCGGGAGGCCCGCAGAGGAGCAGGGCATGTCCACCTGCGGCCGCGACCTCGAGGGCCCGGCGGGCTCGTTCCTGTCCACGGACGTCGGCGAGGTCGAGAGTGGGATCGGCGGCGAAGCTCGGCAGCAACGGCGGCGGCACCGCAGGGAGGAGGGCCGAGCCGTCGAGGTGAGCCAGGACCTCCCCGAGATTGGCCGCAGCCAGGATCTCGAGGCCCGGGGCGAGGG
>CAYGXT010000212.1:2220-5854 GCA_964353695.1 uncultured Myxococcaceae bacterium | reverse complement strand
GGGGGCGGCCTCCAGATCGCCCTCGGTGCCGACGTCCGCTTCGTCACGCCCGACGCGAAGCTCTCGGTGATGGAGATCAAGTGGGGCCTCGTGCCGGACATGAGCGGCACGCAGACGCTGCGCCACCTCGTGCGCCTCGACGTGGCGAAGGAGCTGACCTTCACGGGACGCATCGTCTCCGGCACGGAGGCTGTGGCGCTCGGCCTTGCCACCCGCCTGAGCGATGCGCCGCGGGAGGCGGCCCTGACGCTCGCCCGCGAGATCGCCACGAAATCGCCCGCTGCGATCCGTGCATGCAAGCAGCTCTTGAACGCGAGCGTGACAGCCAGCGTCGAAGAGGGGCTTCGCCTCGAGGCGAGGCTCCAGACCTCGCTCATCGGCAAGCCCGAGCAGATCGAGGCCGTGAAGGCGAACCTCGAGAAGCGTGCCCCGCGCTTCGGTGATCCGTCCTAGCCCCCGCGTTGCCACACGCCATGCCGGCCGGACCGATCCGCAAGCTCGCAGCGTCGGGCACGGATCCCGTGGATTATGCGCTTCCGATCGGAGACGAGGAGCTTGCGCTTGCGCCCTTTCTCGGCCGAACGCTGCGTCTCGACTTCGAGGGCGAGATCCTCTGCCTCCACTGCGCGCGCGTGACGAGGAAGAGCTTCGGCCAGGGCTACTGCTTCCCTTGCTACCGGAAGCTTGCGCGTTGTGACGGCTGCATCGTGAAGCCGGAGCTCTGCCACTACGCAATGGGCACCTGCCGCGAGCCTGCATGGGGCGAGGCGCACTGTCTGATCCCTCACCTCGTCTATCTCGCAAACTCCTCGGCGCTCAAGGTCGGCATCACGCGCGCGCACCAGGCGACGACGCGCTGGATCGACCAGGGCGCTGTACAGGCGCTACCCGTGCTGCGCGTGGCCACGCGCCTCGAGTCGGGCCTGGCCGAGGTGGCCCTCAAGGCCCACGTCTCGGACCGCACGGACTGGCGTGCCATGCTTCGCGGCGAGCCCGAGCCCGTGGACCTGGAGGGTGCCCGCGACGTGCTGCTGGATCGGATCGCGGCCTCTGGGCTCGGCCGGCCCGGCGAGCGACTGCCCGAGGCCAGCCCCGTGCGGATCCGCTTCCCGGTCCTCGAGTACCCGCGGGCCTTGACGTCCCTCAACCTGGAAAAGTCCCCGCGGGTGGAGGGCACCCTCCTCGGCATCAAGGGCCAGTACCTGATCTTCGATACGGGTGTACTCAACGTGCGCAAGTACGCCGGCTATCGAATTCGGATTTCGGACTGATGTTCGTATGGAGGGGCCATGCGACCAGGGTTGACGGCCTCGAGGAAGTCCCTATCCCTTCCACTGTGACCCAGCGCTCAAGCGTGCGCCGGACGGCCTTTTTTTGCGCCGTCCTCGGCTCTCTCTGCTTTCCGTCTACGCATGGCGGCGCTCCGACGACCCTCGAGATCGGGCCGAAGGAGCGCCTGCTCGTGATCGCGGCGCATCCCGACGACGAGACCCTCGGAGCGGGCGGCCTGGTGCAGCGCGTGCTGGCCCGGGGCGGCAGCGCGCGGGTGGTGATCCTGACGGCCGGCGACGGCTTCGTGCGGGCGGTGGAGGGAGCGAGCCCTGGCAAGCCGGCCCGGCCTGCACAGTACGTCGCCTACGGCGAGCGGCGCATCGACGAGGCCGAGTCGGCGGTGCGCGAGCTCGGCCGGGGCCGCGTACGCCTAGACGTGCTCGGCTTTCCCGATACCGGCCTGTTTCCGCTCCTCTCGGCGCACTGGAAGAAGAGTGCGCCCGCGCGCTCTCCCACGACCGGCGCCATGGATTCGCCCTACGACGAGGCCTACGGGCCCGACGTGCCCTATGCCGGCTCCAGCCTGCGCGCGGAGCTGGTACGCATCCTGCGCGCCGCGAAGCCGACGCTGGTGGCGGTCCACGATCCCCTCGACGCCCATCCGGATCACCGCGCTGCGGGTCTGTTCGCGCTGCTCGCTCTCGATGAGTGGACACGCGAGGCGGCGGGAAGCGGGGGCCCGACGCCGAAGGTGCTGGCCTACCTCGTGCATTGGCCGGGCTGGCCTTCGGGCTGGAGCAAGGCTCCCAGCGCTGAGACACGGCACGCGCTGCTCGCGTTCCCGCAGACGCTGCCGACGCGCGGCCTCGAGCGCGTGCAACTCGTGCTCGAGCCGACCGAGGTGGCCAAGAAGCAGGCGGCGCTGCGGGGCTATGAGACGCAGCGCGAGGTGATGGATTCCTTCCTGATGAACTTCGCACGCTCGAGCGAGCCGTTCACGGTGCTGACGCGGCAGGAGCTTCGGGGCGCGGGCTGGGTGCGGGATCTGCGCCAGGCGTCTTCGTCTGCGCAGGTGGCGCGCTCAAAGTAGCCGGCGGCGGGGCGGCGGCCTTGGGTTCGCCGTCGACCCTTGCGAGCGTCGCGCGCACCCGGGGTAGCTCTGATAGCGCGCTCTCGATGGGCCGGCCCGAGAGCGTGAAGGCGCGCCCGCGAAGGAAGCCCACCAGCGCCACTTCGAGCTCGATCGGTGCGCCCGGCAGCGTGGCCTCGAGGCCGAGCAGCGCGCGCGGGATCGCGATCACGGCGTCGAAGCGCGGCGCGATGGAGCGCAGACGGCGCGCTCGGATCTCCGGCTGCGGCACGCCGTCGCCACCGCCGTCAGGCACGACGTACCCTCTGGGTGAGTAGACCTCCACGCGGTGCTCGCTCGGCGGGAAGTCGGGCGGCTGCTCGAGGCGTACTGGCTCAAAACGGATCGCCACGTGCCGCGAGGCGCCGGCTCCTGCCGCGACGCCACCCGCCGCAGAAACGCCCGATGTCATCAGGTGAAGCGCCAGCGTGTCACCGGGCAGTACGGGGCTGCGCTCGTAGAGATCGAGGTCGAAGAAGTCCTGGCCGAGGACAGCCACCAGCAGCGCAGCTTCCGTCCACGCGAGGTGTACGTCGGCGAAGGGCACGTCGAGGCCGGCAGCGTTGCGCGGGAAGTGGAGGCGGGTAGCGGCCAGGTCCCAGTCGTCGAGCGGGCCCTCGCCGTCAGCGGCGCCGGCCGTCGCGCGCGGGATGGCAAGCGCCACGCCGGGCTCCGGCGGCCCCTCCCAGCGCGCCGAGGCGTGGAGCCCAGGCAGCGCGCGGTTCGCCAGCGCCAGCGCAGTCGTGAATTTCTCGTACGGCGCGCCGCGCACGTCCACGAGGCCATGGCTGTAATCCTCGCCATCGCTGCGCCCGCCCGGGGGCTGATCCGAGAGCTGGAACCAGTGCAGGCCCACGATGTTTGGAAACCCTGCAAAGTGTCGTGCAGCCGCGGCTGCGCCGCGCACGCGCTCGGCCTGCGTCGCGACCGTCATCAGCTGACCACGATTCGCGTTTCCCGTCCGGTTCTCGCGCGACGCGAAGAACCACTCGCTCACAAGAACCGGCGCGGGCACGAGGTCGCGCAACCCCTCGAAAAAGTAAGGCGCGACCCAGCCACCGGGCGTCGCCACGTCGTGGTTCACGGAAAGCACGTCCACGTGGCTTCCGACTGCGCGCAGCGCGTCCTCGTCCCAGTAGATCGGGAGCCGGTCGCCGAGCACCAGAGCCGTCGGGTCGGCCTTGCGTACGGCGTCGTATGCCATGGCGTAGTAGCGGCCTGCGACGAGGGCCG
>CAYGXT010000212.1:0-2210 GCA_964353695.1 uncultured Myxococcaceae bacterium | reverse complement strand
TCGCCTCCGGCCGCGAGCAGCACGCGCACGGGACGTGCGGCCAGGGCTTCGTAGGAATCGATTCCTTCGGGCACGACGAAGTCGCGGCGAAAGGCGGCGAAGCTCGCGTAGCGCTCCCGCAGGAAGTTGATCAGGTACTGGCGCGTATGGTTTGCCGGCTCCTGCCGCAGAAACCAGAGAAGGAGCGGCGCATTCCACCAGCCGATCTCGTTGTCGGTGAAGTAGCCGATACGAAGCGGCCCTCCGGGATGGAGCGCCAGCTTGCGACGCGCATCCTCGAGCATGCGTGCGGGCGTAGCGGGATCGAAGGGATCGCCCCAGATGGCGTTCACCTGCTGCCCGAACGACAGCACGGGCGTGTAGGGGAGGCCGAACTCCGCCTCCCGGCGCGACCAGCCGCCGAGGGTGTTGAACCCCCAGCCGAGCAGCCGCCCGCGCGTCGCCTCTACCCAGGCCTGGGGCGAGGCGTAGGCTGGCGACCAGCGGTACTGGAGCGCTCCGCCGCGCCGCGGCGCTCGCTCCGGCTCTGCGTCCACCACATTCACGCCGATCGAGAAGAAGCGCGTGCCGTCGGGTCGATGCAGCCACCAGACCTCGCCATCGCGCTCGCTGCTCCACTGCGTGCCGGTGGTGGCCGCGAGCGAAGGTGCGAGCAGCACGAAAAGGGCCGCAGCAAGGGCGCAGCAGCGCGGGGTACGCAGCGTCATGCGGCCTGTGCCGGCCGCGAGAGCACGAGCACGCTCGGGCGCTGGCCAAAGAGGCCGATCTCGCGGCTCGCCTCGAGCCGGAGCGGGCCTGGCGAAAAACGCTCAGGCGCGCCGGTGAGCAGCACGGCGCGGCCGCCCGCCACCAGCACGCGCGCCAGCTCGAAGGCCGCCCCCGCGTAGAGGGCCTCGAGCAGCGCATCGCTCCCGACCTGCCGGCCCCAGGGCAGATTCGAGGCCGCGACGTCTACGCAGGCGGATGGCAGTGGCAATGCGCGCGCGTCCCAGCACACGATCCGCGCCGCAGTGCCGAGCGCACGCAGGTTCGCCGCCGCGGCCGCGAGCGCGTCCCGGTCGCAATCACCGCCCAGCGCTCGCGCTCCGGCCTCTGCAGCCTCGGCCAGCAGCGTGCCTGCACCGCAGCAGACGTCGAGAGCGCGCGCACCGGGCGCCAGCCCAGCAAGGCGCCAGAGCGAGGCCGCTACCGAGGGCTTGAGCGAGCCTGGCCGGTGGGCGAGCTTCCAGCCGCGCTCGTGAAGTGCTTCTCTCGTCAGCCGAAGGCCCAGACGAGCGTGGCCATGCTCGAGCACGAGGCGCACGTGCAGCGGCGCCTTGCGATCGTCGGATTCGACGGCGAGCCCATGCGGCAGGGCGATGGCCCGCGCAAGGGTTTGCTTGAGCTCGTCGGTCTTGTAGTTGCGGCGCCCGACGAAGCTCGCCGAGAGCGAGAGGGCCGGCCGCGGCGGCAGCGGGCGCAGGGCGCCCAGCAGGGCCAGTGCCGGCCGCAGATCCACTGCCGCCGCCCGCTCGGCCAGCAGTGCCAGCGCCACGCGGGCTCGCTCCATACCCTCGAAGCGGGTGACCTCGAGAAAGGCGTCGTCGGCCGATCGCAGCCCGGCCAGCGCTGCCACCGATCCGCTGATCTCTCCCGACACCATTCGATGTCGAATCTCCTCGACGCACACGCCCGGCAGCGCGCGCAGCTCCTCGGCCACGACGTCCTCGAGCCCCTGGGTGGCGCGCGCGAAGAAAAAGGTGCCCAGGCTCTCAGCTCTCGAGCAAGGCCGTGACCGCGTCGATCATGAGCGCAGAGCATATGGCAGGCCTGTGCTCAGGGCGCGGAGCGCCCGCTCAGCGCTCAGGGCGCGCAGCGCCCGCTCAGCGCTCAGGGCGCGCAGCGCCCGCTCAGCGCTCAGGGCGCGGAGCGCCCGCTCGGCGGGCCGGGCGCGACCTCGAGGGTCGTCCCCGTCCAGCGTACGACCCGGTCGTCGGAAGCCACGCCCTGCCAGGAGAAGCCGGCCAGCAGCTCCCGTGGCAGGACAGGCTCCGCTGCAGGCCGCAGCCCGGCCGCGAAGGCGAGCAAGCCGCAGACCTCGGGCGCCGAGAGCCGCGCGCGGAGCCTATCGGCACCGACCGCGCCGTGGAGCTTTGCCAGCTTCTCGCCGCGCGCCTCGAGCAGCAGCAGGTGGTGCCGGTAGCACGGTGTCGGCAGGCCGAGCATGCGCT
>CAYGXT010000211.1:0-5892 GCA_964353695.1 uncultured Myxococcaceae bacterium | reverse complement strand
AAGGGCTTCGCCGCAGCGTCGGCCGCAGGCCGCGCGCATAGCCTGCCGCCATGGCGTCGAAGCCCCGCGCGAGCCAAGCCTTCACGCCATGCTCCACCTGGGAATGGCGGAGCACCCGCGCACAGAGCGCAGGCGAGAGCGTCAGCGCCACGAAGCCCGAGATCGCGACGGAGGCAGCGACCGTGACGCCGAACTCGCGGAACAGGCGCCCGGTCGTGTCACTGAGGAACGTGAGCGGAAAGAACACCGCCACCGCCGAAACCGTCGCCGCCACCACGGCGAAGGAGATCTCGTCCATGCCGCGACGGGCCGCTTCCATGGGTGGATGCCCGTCCTCGATCCAGCGCGTCACGTTCTCGAGCACCACGATGGCGTCGTCCACCACGAGGCCGATCGCGAGCGTGAGGCCCATGAGCGTGAGCGTATTGATGGTGAAGCCGAAAGCGTAGAGCACGCCAAAGGTGCCGATGATCGAGACCGGGATTGCGACGGCCGGGATGATCGTGGCCCGGGCGCTCCGCAAGAACAGGTAGATCACGACCACCACCAGACCGATCGCCTCGAAGATGGTCCACGTCACGTCGGAGATGGAGCGCTTGATGAAGACGGAAGAATCGAAGGCCGCCTCGATCTTGACGCCCGGCGGCAGCTCATTCCTCAGCACCGCGAGCTCGTCCTTCGCGCCCTGCACCACGTCGAGTGTGTTGGCTTTCGACTGCTTGACGATCCCCAGGCCGACCGCCGTGACGCCGTTGAAGCGCACGAGCTTGCGTTCGTCCTCCGGTCCGACCTCCACGCGGGCTACGTCGCGCAAACGCAGGGGCCGCGCGCCGGCATCGCTCACGATCAGCTCGCCGAAGGCTTCGGCCGTCGAGAGCTCTCCGAGCGTGCGCACCGTGAACTCGCGCTCGACGCCCTCGATCCGCCCCGACGGGATGTCCACGTTCTCTCGGCGGAGCGCCGCGGCGACGTCGGCGATGGTGACACTCTGGGCGGCGAGCCGGCCGTTGTCGAGCCAGACCCGCATCGAATAGCGGCGCTCCCCACCGATGATGACGGCCGCCACGCCGGGAAGCTTCGCGAGCCGATCGCGGATCTGGGTCTCGGCGATGGTCGAAAGCTGGATCTGTGTGTATCCGTCTCCCGAGAGGGCCAGCCACAGCACCGGGCTCGCGTCGGCCTCGAGCTTCGCGACGATGGGTGCATCCACCTCGTCGGGCAGCAGCCGTCGCACCCGCGCCACGCGATCGCGAACGTCGTTGGCGGCCAGATCCACGTTGCGGCTGAGATCGAACTCGAGAGTGACGGAAGACACCTGCTCGCGGCTGAACGAGGTGATGTGTTTCACGCCCTCGATGCCCACCGCAGCATTCTCGATCGGCTGCGTGAGCGACGTCTCCACCACCTCCGGCGCGGCGCCCGGGAAGATGGTCGTCACCGTCACGATCGGCGCATCGACGTCCGGGAGCTCGCGATTCGAGATGCGGCCGAGGCAGACGGCGCCAACGAGCACGATCACGAGCGAGAGAACCGTCGCAAGCACGGGCCGCTCGATGCAGACCTGGGACAGCTTCAACGGCCCGCTCCCACGGGCTGCGGAGCGGCGGCCCCGGCCCTTGGCTCGGCGAGCTTCGGTTCGGCGGGCCGCAACTTCGATCCCTGCGTCACTTTATGCGTGCCGGCCGAGACGATCACATCGCCGGCGCGGAGCCCCTTCTTGATCTCGACGCGCCCGTCCTGGTGCGCGCCGGCCTCTACCGCAACGCGTTCGGCGACGTTGTCCTCCCCGACCCGCCAGACATAGGTTCCCTGGCGGTCGAAGACCACGGCCTCTTCGGGTACGAGCAGGGCATCGCTCCTTTCGCCGAGCTTCAGCTTCAGGTTGGCGAAGAGCCCCGGTCGAAGCCTGCGGTCGGGATTCGGAACCCAGGCCTTGAGCTGAAGACGCCGCGTGGCCGGATCGAGTGTCGGCGCCACGAAGAAGACCTCGCCCGAGAACTCTTCGCCGGGAAACGGTGCGGTCGTGAGCTTCAGCCTCGCGCCTACGTGCGCAATCGGAACGGCGATCTCGGGGATCACGAAAGAGAGCCGGAGCCTTGCTACGGCGTCGATCTGCACCAGCGTCGTCGCGGGAGTGACGCGATCGCCGGGCGAGACCTGACGCACGCCCAGCATGCCATCGAAGGGCGCACGTACCTGCGTACGCTCGATCTCGACGCGGGACACCTCGACCCGAGCGTGCGCCGCGTCGAGCTCGGCGCGCGCGCGATCGAGCTGCGAGGCGGCGGCCACGTTCTGCTGGGCGAGCTGACTGGTGCGGCGGAAGACGTCCTCGGCGAGAGCCGCGTTCGCTTCGGCCTCGTGGAGGCGCGCGCGCTGCTCCGCGTCGCGCAGGCGAAACAGGACCACCCCCTTCTTCACCTCCTGGCCTTCCGTGAACTCCGCCGACTCGATCACGCCATCGATCTCGGTTCGGATCTCGACGGATTCGTCGGACTCGAGCTGCCCGACCAGATCGACGCTGTCCAGCATCCGCTGCGGCGCGACGACCACCACCTCGACGGCGGCCGGCTCGGGCCCTCCGCCTCCCGCTGCCCCGGGCGAAGAGCCGCCTTCCCGGCCGCAGGACGTCGAGATCACGAGCGCCAGCAGCAGCGCAGAGACGGCAAGGCATCGGGGCCGGGACAGCATCCCACGAAGGTACAAGACGTGGGCGACTCAGTCGCGGCGCGAGGCCTCGTGGCACGCGGCGGGCTTCGGTTATGCTCCCGGCCGCCGTAGGGCCCGGGAGACTTCCTCATGCACATCGCCTGCCTCGACCTCGAGGGCGTCCTCGTCCCCGAGATCTGGATCTCCGTCGCTGAGCGCACGGGCATAGCGGCCTTGCGCCGGACCACGCGCGACGAGCCGGACTACGACAAGCTGATGCGGTCGCGCCTCGCAATCCTGGCCGAGCACGGGCTTGGGCTCCCGGACATCCAGGCCGTGATCGCAGGCCTGCACCCTCTCGAGGGCGCGCGCGAGTTCGTGGATTGGCTCCGGGAGCGACAGCAGGTGGTGATCCTCTCGGACACCTTCTACGAGTTCGCCGCGCCGCTCATGCGGCAGCTCGGCTGGCCGACGCTGCTCTGCCATCGGCTCGAATCGAATCCTGCGGGCCGCATCACCAACTACCAGCTGCGCATGCCCGACCAGAAGCGGGCCGCGGTGAAGGCCTTTCACGAGCTGCGCTTCCGCGTGATCGCAGCCGGCGACTCCTACAACGACGTCGCGATGCTGATGGAGGCCGACGCGGGCATCTTGTTCCGCCCGCCCGACAACGTCGTACGCGAATTTCCGCAATTCCCCGTGGCGCTGGACTACGACGCAATGCGGGCGCACTTCGAGCAGGCCGCGACGGCTTCCTGAGCCGAGGCTGCGACCTGCCCTACCCGCGCCCGCCGGGCTCTGTCTCGGCCACGAGCCGGGCCTCGGCTCGCGCATCGAGCTGCGCGCGGATTCCCGCGTGGACCTCGGCCGTGATCGGGAAGCGCTGGAAGATGATCACGGCAGCGAGGTGACAGCAGGCCGGCACGATGCAGTAGAGAAACTTGATCCCGAAGACGACCGTCTCGCTCTGATCCTGGTTCGGGACGTAGCCGAGCGCCTCGAGCCCCTGCATTCCGACGAAGATCGCGAGACCGATGGCGGCCTTGTCCATGAAGGACCAGATTCCCATGAAGGCGCCCTCGCGCCGTCGGCCGGTCTCGAGCTCGTCGGAGTCGATCACGTCGGCCGAGATCGAGGGCCCGACCGTCATGGTGCAGCCGTTCGCAGCTCCCACGATCGCGGCGAGCACGATCCAGAGCTGCCACGTCCCCTCGTGGTACAGGAAAGAGGTCGCGTACACGGCGGTCGCGAGCAGCATCGCGATGGACCAGGTGCGGTTCTTGCCCAGCTTTCTCGACATCCGGACCCAGACCGGAATCGACACGACGGAGCCCGCGAGATACGAGAGCATCACCAACGGAACGACTTCTCGCGCCTTGATCACGTACTTCGCCATGTAGAGGGTCAGCGGAGCGATGAAGCTCGCGCCGACGAGGGCGATCAGGTAGGTGAACATCAGCACCACGAAGGCGCGGTTGCGGAACGTGACCCGCAGGCCTTCGAAGAAGGGGAAGTGGCCCGCCTGCGCCGCCTCGGGCCGCTCGCGGATGCGAGCGAAGGCGACGAGGATCAGCATGCAGCAGAGGCCGCCGAACACGAACGCCATGCGTGGATAGCCGGCCACCGGCCCCCCGGCCGCCTTCGCAAAGACCCCGGGTACGAGCATTCCCACCGCCGTCCCGAGCAGATAAAAGCCCTGCCGCAGCCCGAACAGGCGCGTCCGCTCGTGATAGTGGGGCGTCATCTCCATCCCGAGCGAGATGTACGGAATCCAGAAGATGGTCCAGAACGTGAAGAGGACGAGGTAGCAGAGCAGCAGATGCGTGAAGAGCCCGGCCGGCGAAAGGCCCGGGCTCGGAGACCACGTGTAGTAGAAGACAATCCAAAGCGGGATAGCCGCCACCAGAAAGTAGGGCCGCCGCCTCCCCCAGCGCGATCGGGTGCGGTCGGAGAGGTGCCCCATCACCGGATCGGTGACGGCGTCCCACAGGCGCCCGGCCATCAGCACCCAGCTCAGCATCCCGGCCGAAAGTCCGAGCTCGTCCGTGTAATAGTTCGGGAGGTAAACGGCCACGCTGAGCATCACCATGGCCGTTCCGAAGGCGGGGAGCGAATAGCTGACGATCTGGCTCGTCGAGAGACTCTTCACGTCCGACATCAGGCGACGCTATCACGAGAGACCCTGCGCAGGGGCATGACGTAGCGCATATCCCCGGCGTCGGGGGCTTGCCCCGGCAGCGCCCGGGCCTCTCGGAGCGCTACGCCGGCTTCGGCGCGAGGTGCTCGCGCAGGAACGCGATCTGGTCGGCGACTGCCTGCTCGAAAAGAGCACCGAGGTAGATCTCGAAGTGCTGGCAGGGATAGCGTTTCGCCGTCCCGCGCCGCGCGCGGGCGGCGGCCTCGAGGGCGGGGCCAGGCGGAGTGAGCACGTCCTGCTCCGCCGCGCAGACCAGCAGCGGGCTCTCGATGCGCGCCGCTGCCGAGAGCGGCCGATAGCGTGACACCTGCAGCATGACACGAGCCGCCACCGCGTTGCGCCAGAGACTGCCGGGCGGCAAGAGCGCCAGATAGCCCGGCATGGCATCGGGAGAGGTGAGCACGGCGAGCGAGCCCGGAGGGCCCACCACCGGGATCTCGAGCGGCGGGCGTTTCCGAAAGCCCCGCCACGCATCACGCAGCCCGGCGAGGAGCAGACGCAGCATCTGCAGCGGCGCTACGGCTACCGCGCGCGGATCGCAGAACGGCACCTGCGCCACGATCGCCGCAAGCCGCGCGTCCTCCGCACCGAGGCTCATCACATGACCTCCGCTGAACGACGTGCCCCAGATCGCCACCCGCGCCGGGTCGATCTCCGGCTGCGAACGCGCCCATGCAATGGCAGCGCGCCAGTCGCCGAGCTGCTTCCCGACGTCGAGGATCTGCCGCGGCTCGCCTTCGCTGGCGCCGAAGTGGCGATAGTCGAAGACCAGCGCCGCGAAGCCGGCCGCGGCGAAACGTTCCGCATAGGCGTCGAGGCGCACCTCGCGCGTGCCGCCGAAGCCATGCGCCATCACCACGCACGGAAACGGCGGCGGGCCCGTAGGCAGGTAGAGCCAGGCCGCGCAACGCGCGCCGCCACTGTCGAACACGACATCCGTACGGGAGAACGAATCGGGGCTCATGGGCGACGACCCTCCGAGAATAGGGCCTGGTAGCCGATCTCAGCCGGCCCAGCCCATGACCGCCATGATAGACGCAGGCGCG
>CAYGXT010000210.1:0-5896 GCA_964353695.1 uncultured Myxococcaceae bacterium | reverse complement strand
AGATCGAGAGCGCGAGCTACCTGCGTATGCCGGACGAGGCGGTCGAGGGCGTCTCTTGCTTCGTGGTCGAAGCCACGCCGAAGCCCGGCGAGAACTCCCAGTACTCGCACTTCCTGATCTACGTCGAAAAGCAGCACTCCGTCCCGGTCCGCACGCGCTACTGGAGCGAGTCCAACGTCGAGGTGAAGGAGCTCGTCTCCCCGCCCTCGTCGGTTCAGGATTTCGGCGGCATCTTCATCCCGATGAAGGCGACGATGCGGAACCTGCAGCAGGACACCTACACCGTGGCCACCGTCACGAAGCTCGAGCCCAACCCCGACCTGCCAAAGAACACCTTCGACCCGCGCCGTCTGGAAGCGCACTGATCAGGCGCGCGTCTTCACCAGCAGCGCCGGCAGCAACACGAGATCCGTGGCGAGGCAGATCGCCATGGTCGTGGCCGAGAGCAGACCGAACTGCCGAAGCGTGGCGAAGCCCGAGAGCGCTACCACCAGAAATCCCAGGATCAGCATCATCGCCGCCACCAGCATCGGCCGTCCCACCAGGCGGCTGGTGACCGTAATGGCGCCGGCGGGATCAAGACCCCGGGAGCGCTCGTCGCGGTAGCGCACGAGGTAATGAACGGTGTCGTCGATCGAGATGCCGAGGGCGACGCTCGCGATCAGGCTCGTCGGCAGCGAGAGGGGCGCGACTCCGACGCCGAGAAGGCCGAAGAAGAGCAGCACGGGCACCGCATTGGGCGCCATGGCGATGAGGCCAAGCTTCCCGGAGCGCAGCAGCACCGCGAGCAGCACGAGAATCGTGAGCGCCGCCAGCCCAACCGAGTTTGCCTGCCCCCAGGCGATGGCATCGGCGCTGCGCGAGAGCAGGACTGCGTTGCCCGTCACCGAGACCTTCGTTCCGGGCCCGAAGGCATCGCCGGCGGCGGCCTCCTCGAGCCGCGCAGCCAGGCGACGAACAGCGGCCGAGCCGACCTCTCCGGTCCGTACGATCAGGTTGGCACGCGCCTGGTCGCTGGTGGCCAGACGGCCGATCTCGTTCTTGGGCACGAGGTTCAGCAGCTCGGCCACGGCGCTGCGCGTCTCGGGCAGACGTTCGGCCGCCGGATCGTCCTCCTCCATCACGCGATTGAGCACGCGCAGCGTGTCCACCAGGGACGTCGTATGCGTGACGCCAGGGATCAGCTTCGCGCGCTCCTGCACCGCCTCGAGGGCCCGCAGCAGCGCCGGCTCGCGAAACGCGCCGGGCTCGGCCCCGTCTACGACGACGTAGAGAGGGACCGCGCCGCTCAGCAGCCGGTTCACGCTGGCGAAGTCCTGGCGTATCGGGGAGCTCTCGTCGAAGTAGGAAAGATAATCCGTATCGATCACGACGCGGGCGGTAGCGACCGCGGCCGCTACGCAGAGAACGCCCCAGACCACGATCGCTCCGCTCGCATGCCGCTGGGAGAAGACGCAGATGCGCGAGAGCGCGCCGTCGACGACGCTCTCAAGGCGGTCGGTGACGCGGGGGCGAACGCGCGCGGCCCCGCTCACGGCAGACTGGCGGGGCAGCGGCAGCAGCGCCACCGCCGCCGGCACCAGCGTGAGCGAGAGCAGGGTCACGCTCGCCACGCCGAGCACGGAGAAGGCGCCATATTCGAAGACCGCCGGCACGTTCGTGATGAGCAGCGATCCGTAGCCGACCACGGTGGTCGCGCCCGAGACCAGCACCGGGAGCACGACGTGCCGGAGGCAGCGTTCGGCCGCCAGGCGCGCGTGTCCGCACTCCGCCGCGTCTTCAGAAAAACGCGCCAGCACGTGGACGCCGTAGACCGCGCCCACGACGATCAGGTTCGGGGCAAGGAGGGTCGTCAGGATGGTGAGCGGCCGCTGCAGCAGAGCGAGTGCGGCGAAGGTCCAGAGCACCGCCACCAGGACGCTCCCGATCGGCAACAAGACGCCGCGCAGCGAGCCCGAGGCGAGGCCCAGCACGAGGGCCATGACCGCCACCGCCAGCGGAATCAGCAGCCGCAGATCCGCCAGCATCGTGCGGTAGACGTGCGTCTTCACGTGCGGGCGCCCAGCCACGTGGAAGCGCACGTCCGGGCCGCTCTCGGCGCCCAGGATCTCGTCGATGCGCGCGTCGAGGCCGGCGGCAATGAACTCGCGATCCGTCATCTTGCGGAACGAGACGTTCAGCGCGGCCGCACGCCCGTCGCCGGAGACGACCGTGCGCAGGTAGAGCGGATCGCTGAGCGCCCGCCCGCGCAGCTCCGCCAGCACGCGCGGATCGCTCGGAACGTCCTCGATGAAGGGATGCACCTCGATCCATTCCGCAGCGGCGTTCCATTGGAACGAGGTCACGCCCACGAGGCTCTGCACGTGACGCACGCCGGGAAGGCGCTCGATTGCGTCCGAGATCCGGCGCAGACGCCCGAGGCTCTCGGCCGTGAAGACGTCTTGCGTCTCCATCGCGATCACGAAGACCTCGTCGTCGCCAAAGTCGCGTATCGCCTCCCGATACACGTCCCGCGCCGGATCGCCGGCCGGCAGCAGCGGCTCGGAAGACGGATCGATCGACAGGCGCAGGCCCGGCGGATCGATGCTCACCAGCACGGCGATCGACGCGGCGCTGACGAGCGCGATCGCCGCGAGTACGACTGCGGGATACTGCACGACCCAATGCGGCCGCAGGGATACCAGGACGAAGGCCGCGAGCAGAAAAGTGGCCGCCAGGGCCGCGAAGGGCATGGGAGAGATCGGGGGCATTTCGCATCCTACCCGGTCTGGAACGGCAGGGTCGGAAGCGGTGGGGTCGGGAACGGTACGGTCGGCAGGAGGCGGTTTCAGGCCTCGGCGCCAGCGCTTGAGGCTCGGCCCGACCGCGGTCATACTCTGGCCATTGGCTCGGGGCGTGGCGCAGTTTGGTAGCGCGCTTCGTTCGGGACGAAGAGGTCGCTGGTTCGAATCCAGTCGCCCCGACCAGTGCTTTCTAGAGGCCCTGCCCGAAGGGCTTTTGCGGACGACACGAGGCCCCGACGCCGGCACGATCCGGCTCGGGGCCTCGCTTTTCGAGCCGCAGATGGCGCGCAGCGCACGCTTGCTTGCGCATGAAGCACCGCTTCAGCCGACACTTCCGTGCAGCGGCATCTCCGCGTCGAAAGCGCCGTCCCTTCGTCGATTCAGCGTGAGAAAGTATTTTCGAACGCAGTTTTACTTTTGAATCTCCAGGTTTTTCTCGATCCTCCTGGTTGACAATAACCGTCTCCGGATGGCACGATCACCAGCGTTCACGGCTGCTTACAGCATTTCGCTGGCCGGCTTGAAGACGCCTCTACCGACGGCCCCTACGTCTGGAGACTCCGATGACACGCTCCGAGCTGGCCTGGGAGCTTGCAGATCTGTTCACCGAGATGAAGGCGGATCAGATCAACGAGATGCTCGCCAAGAACGTCCCCTTCGACACGCTCGAGTTCTTCAACGAGTACGGCGAGGATTTCGGCAGCACGCAGGGCATCGAAGGTGACTCTCGCAAGCGCCTCCCGAACTTGCTGTTACTCGGCTACATCCTGCGCGTCCTCGAAGAGCGCTTGCTCCAGGACCTGGAAGAACCGACGGAGAGCTAGGCCGTGCGTGAGGTCCGCACCGACGCGGCACCGAAGCCCGTGGGGCCCTATTCGCAGGCCATCGTCCACGGCGGGATGGTCTTCGCCTCGGGACAGGTTCCCCTGGATCCGTCCACCGGAAAGCTCGTCGAAGGCGAGATCGAGGCGGAGACCGAGCGGGTGCTCGAGAACCTCGCCGCGGTTCTCGAGGCCGCTGGCAGCTCTCTCGCCCGCGTACTGCGCACGACGGTCTACTTGACCGACCTCTCCCTCTTCGCGCGCATGAACGCCGTCTACGCGAAGCATTTCACGGGCGATCCGAAGCCCGCCCGATCGACAGTCCAGGCAGCCGCCCTTCCCCTCGGCGCCAGGATCGAGATCGACGTGATCGCGAGCTGCGACTGATAGGGCCTTGTTTTTCCCCTTCAGGGACGGGCCTGCTCGCCGTACTCCCTCACGAGGAATGTCAGGTTGAGCGCGTTGAGCGTGGCGTGCGCCACGATCGGAGCCACCAGGTTGCCGGTCGCGTCAAAGAGAGACCCGAGCCCGAGCCCGCCCGCGAAAGCGAACACGCTCCACGGCCATAGATCACGGCGCGGTGCGAAGTGCACGCCACCAAAGATGAGGCTCGCTCCGAGTAGCCCGAGCGAGGGCTGAAGTGCCCCGCGAAAGAGAGCCTCTTCACCGAGCGCGCTCGCGAGCGCGAGGGCGAGGCAGTGGCGCAGCTCCAGCTTTCCGAGCGCGCCGGCCAGCCGACGCGCCAGCCTATCGCCAGCGCCGGTATGCCGGGTCAGCCAGCGCGAGAGGGCTACAAAGGCAACTCCCGCGGCCAGACCGAGGCTGATATCCGTTGCCCAGGACACTCCCCCGCGGGCTGCTTCGGGGCTCGCATAGAGGATCTGCTGCCCCTGCCAGGCCTCCCGCCAGAGCCAGGCCAGGACCACCATCCCCCCGTAGAAGGCGATCGCCAGCCGCACCCAGGAGACAGGCGGCGGCGGCAAAACCGTTTCAGGGCCGGGGGCTTCCATGCTCCTCCCGGGGCCAGCGCGTTGACACCCACGGCCCCCGCTGGGTAGCCTCTCGGCTTGGCCCCTGGCCCCTCCGCGGTGGGCCGGCCCATCTCGAGAGCCGCCGCGCGACGTCGCGACCCGGCTCCATGCGTGGAGTTCGCGCTCTCATGAACGACCGTATTCCCATGAGCCCCGTTGGATACGCGAAGCTCGAAGAGGAGCTGCGGCGCCTCAAATACTCGGATCGCCCGAAGATCGTCAAGGAGATCGAGATCGCCCGCGCCCACGGCGACATCTCCGAGAACGCCGAGTTCCACGCCGCCAAGGACAGGCAGGGCCATATCGAGGCTCGGATCCGTATCGTCGAGGATCGCATGGCGCGGGCCCAGGTGATCGAGCCGGGCTCGGGGCCGCCCGAAACCGTGCGCTTCGGCGTCACCGTCACGCTGGTCGATGCGGATACCGAAGAGCGGATCACATACACCCTGGTCGGTGAAGACGAGTCCGACGTCTCCCAGGGACGGATCTCGGTGACCTCGCCGGTCGCCCGCGCGCTCCTGGGCAAGGGGGTCGATACCACGGTCAGCGTCTCGGTGCCGAAGGGCAAGCGAGAGTTCCAGATCCTGGAGATCCACTTCGAGTTCTGAAGAGCGGGGAGAGCCCTCCCCTACGGAGGCCCCGAGAGCCCGTGCGATCCCTGCAGATGAAGGTGAGCTGGCTGGCAGCAACGCTCCTCGTGAGCGCCTGCCTCTGCCTTGCCTGGATCGCGACCCAGAACGAGAAGAGCGCCCTCGAGGCCGAGGTCGAGAAGCGCGCCCTGCTGCTCGCCACGAGCCTCTCCGGCAGCGCTGCCGAGGCCGTCGTGCTGCACGACGATCTGACGCTGGGCCGCCTGGTGCAGGAGGCCGGCCGCAGCGCCGGGGTGATCGATGTACGCATCCTGCGCAAGGGCGCAGGCCTCGAGGCCTCTCTGGCCGGCGCCGAGCGCGCGAGCGCCGCCGTGCGAATCCTGCGTGACGGCGAGGAGGCGCAGCTCCTCCACGAGGGCTCGCTGCTGGTGGTGGCGGTGCCCGTCCTGTTCAGCAACACGATCGTGGGCGAGGTGCAGATCGACCTCGATCTCGAGCAGCTCGTCTCGCCGGTGGTCTGGAAGACTCGCCGCGCGCTGGGTATCGCCACCTTGGCCGTGGTGGTCGTCGGCGTCACGGCCGGAGTCTTCTTCGTGGCCTTTCTCGCCGGGCCCTTGCGACGGTTGCGTGCGGGAGTCGAAAGGCTCACGGCCGGCGACCTCACGGTGCGC
>CAYGXT010000209.1:4192-5903 GCA_964353695.1 uncultured Myxococcaceae bacterium | reverse complement strand
GTTCGCCACGTCCGACGAGACGCCCTCGACGTTGACGTAGGAGATGTTCCGGCCGAGCGAGGCCGGGCGCTTCTCCAGCCATTTCGTCTGCTGCTTGCCGTCGGAGCCGCGGATCTCGGGCGCATCCACCACGGCCCAGCCGGCCGCCGGCGCGGAGCGTGCGTACCAGCGCTGGTCCGTGTCCACGAGCGCAACGCCGGCCACGGGTCCGCCACCACCGTGTACGACGACCATCACCTTGAACTTCTGGCCTGGGTTCAGCGTCGCCGGCACCTGGATTTCCACGCTCGATGCCGTATCGAGGGCCTCGATCTGCTGCGCGAGCAGATTGCGATCCATCTCGCTCATGGCCTGGTAGCCGGTGTTCGCGGCGCCTGCCTTGATCTGCGCGATGTGCTTGTTCGCAGCGAGCTCCTTGCTGGCACGGTCCGGCGGCGCGCCGGCCATGTTGGCGGCGTCGAGCGAGGCGTGGCAGGAGGCGCAGAACGGCGCAACGTCCGTCTGGTAGTCCGGGGTTCCGCCCGGATAGGCATGCGCGCCGAGGGGCGCCAGGGCGACGAGGAGCCAAGCAAGGACGAGCGAGTGGCGAGCGATCATGATCCTTCCTCCAAGAATTCGGGGTGACAGACGAGCAGAACGGCCGCGAGCGCGACGGCTCCCAGCCATCCGCGCGACGGCCCCCTCCCAAGAAACATGGCGCGCAGTCTCTCACGACCCGCCCTTCCGGCGCTACAGTGGCGCGGCGCGCCCGCGCGAGGAGGGAATGGTGGTGCTCGAACGAATCGGCCGTCTCGGCGTCTGGACTTGGCTCGATACCCTGACCGCGACGGAGGCCGTCGCTGCGACGCGCCGCATCGAGCAGCTCGGCTACTCGATGCTCTGGCTGCCGGAGGCGGTGGGGCGCGATCCCTTCGCGATGATCTCCTTCCTCGCCTCCCAGACCTCGAGCCTCGTCTTCGCCACGGGCATCGCCAACCTCTATGCGCGCGACGCCATGACCATGAATACCCTGCGGCAAACCGTGGGCGAGCTGACCGGAGGTCGCTTCGTGCTCGGGATCGGCGTCTCCCACGCCCACCTGGTGACGAGTGTACGAGGTCACGAGTACGGCAAGCCCGTCTCCAGCATGCGCGCCTACCTCGAGACCATGGCGAAGGGGCTGTACATGGCGCCCAAGGCCGCGTCCGAGCCGCCGATCGTGCTGGCGGCGCTGAGGCCGAAGATGCTGGCATTGGCGGCCGAAAAGACCCAGGGCGCGCACCCCTACTTCGTGCCCCCCGAGCACACGGCCCGTGCGCGCGAGGTGCTCGGACCGAAGGCCTGGCTCGCGCCGGAGCAGAAGGTGCTGCGCGAGCGGGACCCCTCGAAGGCCCGCAGCATCGCTCGCGCCAGCATGCGGATCTATGTGGGGTTGCCCAACTACCAGAACAATCTGCGCTGGCTCGGCTACGGGGACGCTGACTTCGAAGGCGGCGGCAGCGACCGCCTGGTGGACGCAATCGTGGCCTGGGGCGACGACCGGGCGATCGAAGCCCGCGTGAAGGCGCATTTCGATGCGGGTGCCAACCACGTCTGCATCCAGCCGTTGCGTCCGGACGGCAAGCCGGGGCCCGATCTCGAGGCGCTCGAGGCGTTGGCGCCGCGCTAATGCAAGCGAAGCGCGCCGCCAGAGCGCGCAGCCGCAGGCGAGCGGAGGCGGCTGCCGAGCGGC
>CAYGXT010000209.1:0-4092 GCA_964353695.1 uncultured Myxococcaceae bacterium | reverse complement strand
AAGCCGCGAGTGCCGCTAGATGGACGAGCGGGTCCGGAAGTTCTGGGGCTGGGGCGTCGAGGGCGAGGGCCCCGGCGCCGACCAGGCGCGGGGCATCGCGCAGCTGCTCTCGACACGCTTCGGTGTCGCTCTCGACTTCGTGGCGCCGCCGCGCATCGAGGAGATCTCGCTGCCGCCGCCGAGACTGGCGCCGCCCGCGGCGCTGGCCGATCTCTGCTCGACCACGCGCTTCGACCGGGCCTCGCGCACCTACGGCAAGGCGTACCGCGACATCGTGCGGGGCCACGCCCGGCGCTTCGAGCATCCGCCCGACCTGGTGGCGCGGCCACGAACCGAGGAGGACGTCGTCCGCCTGCTCGACTGGGCCGCCTCTGCGCGCGCAGCGGTGATCCCCTACGGCGGTGGCTCGAGCGTCGTGGGCGGCGTCGGATGCGACGTCGGCGACGCCTACCAAGGCGCCGTGAGCCTCGATCTGGGCGCCCTCGACCGCGTCCTCGAGCTTGATCGCGTCTCGCGCGCCGCCCGCATCCAGGCCGGCGTGTTCGGCCCGGCCCTCGAGGCCCAGATCCGCCCCCACGGCCTAACGCTTCGCCACTACCCCCAATCCTTCGAGTTCTCTTCGCTGGGCGGCTGGATCGTGACGCGCTCGGGCGGCCACTACGCCACGCTCTACACCCACATCGACGAGTTCGTGGAAGGGCTTCGCATCGTAACACCAACCGGTGTCGTCGAGACGCGGCGCCTGCCCGGGTCAGGCGCCGGCCCGAGCCCCGACCGGCTCTTCATCGGCTCCGAGGGCATCCTCGGCATCGTGACCGAGGCGTGGATGCGGCTGCAGGACCGGCCCAGCTTTCGGGCGCAGGCCTCCGTGCGATTCGCGGGCGAGCACGCCTTCCAGCGAGGCGCTGAGGCCGTGCGCCGGCTCTCGCAGTCGGGTTTGTTTCCGACGAACTGCAGGCTGCTCGATCCGGGCGAGGCCGCGACGTCGGGCGCCGCAAGCGGCCCAGGCGAGGCCGTTCTCGTACTCGGCTTCGAGTCTGCCGACCACCCGCTCGAGGCCTGGATGGCACGGGCTCTCGAGCTCTGCCGCGACGCGGGCGGTCTCGTGCCCGAGGGCGCGGGCGCGACGCGAAGGGGCGAGAGCGCGCCCCGCGACACGGCGGCCGGCGCCTGGCGCGATGCCTTCCTGAAGGCCCCCTACCTGCGCGACACCCTCGTTTGTCTCGGCGTGCTCTCCGAGACCTTCGAGACGGCCATCACCTGGGACCGCTTCGAGGCCTTCCATGCCGGCGTGATGCAGGCGGCGCAAGAGGCCGTCACACGCGTGTGTGGAGCAGGGAGCGTGGCCTGCCGCTTCACCCACGCCTATCCCGACGGGCCCGCGCCCTACTACACCGTGATCGCCCCCGCGCGGCGCGGCAGCGAGCTGGCCCAATGGGCCGAGATCAAGGCGGCCGCCAGCGAGGCCATCCTGCGCCTTGGCGGCACCATCACGCACCACCACTCGGTCGGGCGCGATCACCGCCCGGGCTACGACCGCGAGCGCCCCGACGGCTTCGCTCGCGCGCTGGCCGCGGCGAAGTCTGCGCTCGACCCCGCATGGCTGCTCAATCCGGGGGTGCTGATTGACCGGCGCTGAGCGATTCGAGCCGGAGATGTCTGCCAGCCTGGACGCCACTGAGCCGTGGTCACCGCTTGGCATCGCGATCTCTCCAACCGGCGATCGCATCCTGATTCCTACGAGCAGTACCTACAAGCATGGCATTCGCGTGTTCGAGCGAGACGCTACGGGCTGGAATGCGCTACCAGACGAGCCGGCTTTCAGCGCACCAGGCCTCGTGCAACTGACTTCCCGGGACGGCCCTGAAGCTCACTACGCGGTATCGGCAGTCAGCGCCGCATGGTCTTTCGACGGCCGATACGCGATCACCGGTTCGGGCAATCACGAGGATGCGCTTCGGATCTTCGACATCTCCGAGCGCCGCTTTTTCGGCTACATCGGACGTCATCATGACGACCCGTTCTGGATCAATTGGTCGCCGTCGGGGGCGTACATCGCATCCGCCTCCTCCTGTTACGACCCTACGGTCAAGCTTTGGCATTGCCAGTGGGAGGACACGCTTTGGGGCGGTCGCCTCGGCCGAGTTACGCAAGTCGGCGAGAGGCGAACGGTGTCCGGATGGGACGACCCTCATCCGCATATCGAGCGCCTCACCTCGACGTACGGGTTCCACTCCCAAGCGATCTCCCCGGACGATGGGCTCCTCGCAGTCGGGGTGAGCAAGCGGGGTGACGGAGCGTCGCAGATGCTGGTCCTGCTCCGGATGCCTGAACTCGAAGAGGCCTTTCGCCGCGAGGATGGCAGTGGCGGGGGCTCAATCACGTGGTCCCCCGACGGCAGTGTCCTCTGTGTTCCGTCGAGTTCGGAGACCCGTTTTTTCGACCGCAACCTGCGGCAGATCGGTGCTGTTCCTGGCCCTCCAGGCAATCCCATTCGCGCAGCTTGGTCTTCCGACGGTCGGGCTCTGGCCCTGGGCGGAGATCCCGAGTCGCCTCTCCGGCGGCCTGAGGACCCGATCGAAAGCGGCCCTTTCCTTCGGGTCGTCTCATGGCCCGACCAGAGAACGATCGCCGAGGGCTGGGTCGAGGGCGGAATCATCGCTCTCACCTGGGGATCAGCCCATCATCGCTTCGTCGCGCTGACCCGCACGGGCCGCGTGATCGAGTTCACGCAGAACCCGCTCGAGCATCCTTTGGGGGCTCGAGAGAGCTCTACCGAGACCGAAGCCTGAGCTCGGGGTCGATCTCGGCGAGTACGCGATCGAGACTCTCGATCGTCTCTCGGGAAGCATCTCGAGAGGCGAGCTCGATCCGCACGCGAAAGCCGAGGTCGAGCCCCGCCGCGATCCGGAGCAGCTCCGGCGCGCGCTCCGCCAGATCCTGGATCCGATCCACCTCGAGCCGCGCTTCCGCGACCAGCGCACCCGTGGGCGGCGGAGGCGGGGGCGGCGGCGCTTCGTCGGGCAGCCGCAGCTTGATCTGCGCCGCCGCGGCGTAGTCGCACGGCCACGGGGCGGACGTCGGATCGAGCTCGAGGAGCCGTCCTGAGAGCGCTCCCTGCACGGCTTCGCGCACGCGCGCCCACGGAAGCGGCCGTCCTTCTCGCCGTCCGAGCGCGGCGCAGAGGCCAATCGCCGTGGTCTCGTTGCCGCGATACGCGTCCGCAAGATTCTCTGGCAGGAGGTCTGCAACCGAGATCTGCGGCGGGGGGCCCGCGAGACGAACGTCCTCACCCACCAATCCGGCAGGCACCTCCTCCGCCCACAGCGTCGTGGGTCCGGACGTCAGCCACAAAATTCCCTCCGCTACCGCGCGTTCGATCGCGCGATCGAGGCCCGCGCGAGGCGCACGCGGGATCGTCATCGGCTCGTCGTAGCCCTCGCGCGGCACGCGGACGATTTGCCCCCCGGAGAAGAGCGCATAGACGTCCCCGGCGAGGATCTCCGGCGTCTTCCAGAGGCCGGGAATACGCTCGGGCGCGAGCAGCGCCGGCACGAGTTCTGTCAGCTCCGCCTTCTCCGGCAGCACGGCTTCGAGTGCAGGGTCGGCGAGTGCTGCTTCGTCGATCGTCTCTCGCCACCACGTGCGGATGCTTCGATCGGGACGGGCGAGGCGCAGCACGAAGCGCCCCTCACGGCAGCCGTCGATCAGCGTGTCGAGGATGGCCCGCCGATGCATCATCTTCGGAAGCCGCGGAAGCTGCGAAAACGCCTCCACCAGATCCTTTACGCGCCGCGAATCCTCGTCATCCCTCCAGAGCTCATAGGGGCCGCCGGGGAGGAGCGCTTCCGCAGTGATTGCGGAGCCCTGGATTCGTGCCCGGCGATCTGCCTGGATCTGCGCGAAGAGCGGGGCCTGCTGTAGGGAGAGCTTGAAGGCCTGCGCCTCGTTTCGCTCCGAGACCGTAACGACCACACAGTACGCCTGCTCGATTGCGTCCAGAGCCTTGCGCCTTGATTCGTCGAGATGCGTGACGAGAGTCGCACTGCGAATCGGGTCGGCCTCCTGGCTTCGAAGCTGCGACTGAACTTC
>CAYGXT010000208.1:0-5930 GCA_964353695.1 uncultured Myxococcaceae bacterium | reverse complement strand
CTTGCGGTGGGGTTGCCAGGCAGGAAGATCCGGTCGGAGAAGGCCTTCGCTGGTATCGATGCACACATCGGCAACCAGACGGCCGAACCGTAGCACCGATTTCAGCGCCCGCGAGCCCCAGCAGGGCGCCGCCCTCGCCTCCGCCTGGCGGCGGCGCGCTTCGCTTGCACTCAGAACAGACCGCCGTTGACCGAGATCACCTGGCCCGTGACGTAGGCCGCGCCTTCCGAGAACAGGAAGGCCACGACGGCAGCGACCTCCTCGCTTCGGCCGAGACGCTGCATGGGAATGCGCTTTCGCAGCTCGTCCAGAGGCGTGCCGGCCAGTAGCCCGGTCTCGATGAAGCCGGGCGCCACGCTGTTGACGGTGATCTCGCGCTTCGCGAGCTCCTGGGCGAGCGAGCGCGTGGCGCCGATGAGGCCCGCCTTCGACGCGGAATAGGCCACCTGGCCGCGGTTGCCGACGAGGCCCGCTGCAGATGAGATCGTGACGATGCGGCCGCCCCGGTGCGCGCGCACCATGGGCATCACGCAGGGCCGCAGGATGTTGAAGAAGGCGCCGAGGTTCGTCTGTAGCACGGAATCCCAGGCCTCGGCCTTGAGGATCGGGAACGGTGCGTCGGCCGTGATGCCGGCATTGCAGACGACACCCCAGTATTCGCCGTGGGCCTCGATGTCGGACTCGAGGGCCGCGAGGGCTGCCTCGCGATCGGCGACGTCGAAGCGCAGCAGGCTCGCCGCGCCGCCGGCCGCCTCGATGGCCGCACGGGCCTGCTCCGCGGCATCCTCGTCGTGGCGGTAGTTCAACACCGTGTCGAAGCCCGCCCGCGCGAGTTCCCCGGCGATCGCGCGCCCGATGCCGCGGCTTGCGCCCGTCACGAGAACGCGGCGCGGCTCGCCCGGGTCCTTCGCTTCGCGCACGCTCTCCTCCGTCTCAGGCTGCGCCCGGCAACGTACATGATCTCCGGTGGGGCTACGATGCCGGCGCAAGCGGGGGATCCGATGACCGAGCGTGGACGAAGGCAGGCCCTCTCGAGGGTTCACGTCGTCTTCAAGACGCACCTCGACGTGGGCTTCACCGACTTCGCCCACCGCGTCGTGAGTCGCTACGTCGAGCGCTTCCTCCCCGCCGCGCTCGACGTCTCCGAGGCCCTGCGTGCCCGCGGCGCAGGCGAGCGTTTCGTGTGGACGACGGGCTCGTGGCTGGTGCAGACGGCGCTCGAACGTACGCGGGGGAGCGGGCGCCGACGCCTCGAGATCGCCATCGCGCGGGGAGACGTCGTCTGGCATGCACTGCCGATGACGTTCCACAGCGAGCTGCTCGAGCCGGGTCTGTTCCGGGAGGGGCTCGCGATCGCGCGCCGGCTCGACGAGCGATTCGGGCGCCGGACGATCGCCGCGAAGATGACGGATGTGCCCGGTCACACACGAGCGATCGTTCCGCTTCTGGCCGAGGCCGGTGTCGAGCTGCTTCATCTCGGCGTAAATCGAGCCTCGCCTGTTCCCCGCGTGCCGCCCGTCTTCCTGTGGAGGCACGACGACGGCAGCGAGGTGATCGTGATGTACGGCGAGGGCTATGGCGCGAGCGCGCGTGTGCCGGGCCTTCCCGACATGCTGCACGTCGTCCACACGGAGGACAACGTCGGTCCTCCCGACGTGGCGAGCGTGCTCGCCAGCTTCGAGCGCGTCCGCGCCGCCCATCCAGGAGCACGCGTGGAGGCCTCGACCCTCGACGAATTCGCGCGCCGGCTGGGTCGCGTGAAGGCGAGCCTTCCCGTGGTGACGGCGGAGATCGGTGACACCTGGATCCACGGCGCCGCCTCCGATCCCTGGAAGCTCGCCGCGCTGCGTGCCCTCTCGCGCCTGCACGTTCGCTGGCGAAGCGAAGCAGTCGCGGGCAGGAAAAGGCCCCCGCCCGCTCGCGCCGTGGAGCAACTGCTGCTCCTGGCCGAGCATACGTGGGGTCTCGACTCGAAAACGCAGCTCGGCGACTGGACACATTGGAGCAATGCAGGCTTCCGGCGGCTGCGCGCGGAGCCGGCCTTTCGCCGGATGGAGCGGAGCTGGCAGGAGCAGCGCGGCTACGCGCGCGAGGCCGTGCGCGCCCTCGGCCGGTCGCGGCGCGCAACCGAAGCTCGCGTCGCCCTGCGGGAGCTGGTACCGAGGCCGGCGCAGCGCCGCGGGCTTCAACGCCTCGAGGCCGGCAAGACGCATACGCTCCGGCACTTCGACGTGCGAATCGATCCGAGGAGGGGGGCGCTGGTCGGGCTCGAGGAGCGCGCGACCGGCCGTGCCTGGGCCGACGCTCGGCATCCGCTGGCCGCGCTGGGCTACCAGACCTTCTCGGCTCGCGATTTCGCGCGGCATCACGCTCGCTACAACGTCCACCTCGACGACCCGGCCGTGCGCGGGTGGGCTTTGCCAGACTTCGGGAAGCCTGGCCTCGAGCGTGCACGGCCCGCGCACCGCCTCTTCGAGCCGCGCCTGGTCGGCCTGCATGCGATGCCTTCCCGCGATCAGGATCGCCTGCTCCTCAATCTCGTGGCAGCGCCCGAAGCGCGCCGCCGTTACGGCTGTCCGGCGCGCTTCGAGCTCGAGCTCGCTTTTCCTTACGACGTGGCACGGGTCGAGATCGAGCTCCGCTGCTTCGAGAAGGGCGCAACGCGGCTTCCCGAGGCGCTCTGGCTCTCCTTCGTTCCTCGGCTTCCGCGGGGCGCGCGCTGGTGGCTCGATAAGATGGGCTCGCGCATCGATCCTCGCGACGTCGTAGCGCGCGGGAGCCGCGGTCTTCACGCGGTGCAGGGGGGCGTTGGTCTGGCGCATCCGGCGGCTGCGCTCGAGATCCGAACCCTCGACGCGGCGCTCGTTTCGCCCGGGCGTCGCTCGCTGCTCGCTTTCGACGACGCGCTTGCGCGCGCCGCGGGCGGCATGCACTTCCTGCTGCACGACAACGTTTGGGGCACGAATTTTCCGCTCTGGTACGAAGACGATGCACGCTTCCGCTTTTCGATCGAGCTTCCCGCGCGCGACCCAATTCGCGGCCTCCGTTAGGCTGCGCCGTGCTGCGCGGGCGCCTCGCGCCCAGACTACGGGATGAGCAGCACGCGGCCGAAGGCTCGGCGGCTCTCGATGTAGGTGTGCGCAGCGGCCGCCTCGGCGAGCGGATACGAGCGGTCGATCACGATCGTGAGTTCGCCCTTCGTCACCGCTTCGAGGTGGCGCTGCACCATGGGTTTGATGCGCGCGGTGTGGAGCATGAGCTCGGCGCCGAAGAAGATGCCGGTGAGAGATTTGTTGCCGGGCCGCAGCGCGCTCACGTCGATGCGATCGGCCTCCCGTCCCGCTGAGCCCACGGTCACGATGCGTCCGCGGTAGGTCGCGGCGTCGATGCTCCCCTGCAGCGTGCGGCCCCCGACCGAGTCTACGACGAGGTCGGCGCCGCGGCCGCCCGTGAGCCGCCGCGTCTCGGCGACGAAGTCCTGCTTCGCATAGTCGATGCCGTGATCGAGACCGAATGCCTGCAGGCGCTCGAGCTTCGTGGCGCTCGAGGCCGTGGCGATCACGTTGGCGCCTGCCCGCTTCGCGAGCTGGATGGCCGCCATGCCGACGCCGCCGGCGCCGGCCTGCACCAGCACGGTCTCTCCCCCCTGCAAGCGTCCGAATTCGAAGAGGCAGTCGTCCGCCGTTCCGACTGCGATCGGAACGCAGGCACCGCGCTCGAAGTCGAGGGCCTCGGGAAGTGCCCAGGTCGCGCCTGCCTGCACGGCCACGCGCTGCGCGTGGGAGCCGTGCGTCATCACGGCCACGACGCGGTCGCCTACGTGCCGGTCCGTGACCTGCGGGCCGATCTCGAGCACCACGCCCGCGCACTGATAGCCGACGATGTGGGGCCTGGCTGCGAGGGGCCCCTGCGCGCGGTGCAGCAGGTCGCCGCCCTCGATGCTGATGGCGCGCACGTCGATCAGGACGCCGTCCGGGGCACAGACCGGGTCGGGGACGTCGGTGTAGCGGAAGACGGAGGGCGGACCCGCTTGATCGTAGACGGCGGCTTTCATGGTCTTCCGAGTCTAACGCGTGCGGGCCTCAACGGGGGGTGCGGAGCCCCGGCGGCAGGCTGCCGTGCAGATAGCGCTGGTCGTTGACGCGCTCGCAGATGCGCCAGCCCGCTGGCGTCCGCAGCAGCCGATCGCGATAGAAGCCTCCGCAAAAAAAGGTCTGCACGCCCCCATCGGGCTGCGGAAGCCCCATGGGATTGAAGAACGAGCAAACGCTCTTGCCGTGATCGTCGGACGTTTCGATCACGAAATTCGAGACCATGTGCTGCAGCACGACGAAGGGCTCGAGCGCCTTCGCCAGCCACTCTTTTACGGCCGGCAGCTCGCCGCGCAGGCCGCCGGAGCGCGTGTAGTCGATCATGGCATTGGGTGTGAAGACGTGGTCGAGCAACTCGAAGTCGCGGCTGTCGATCGCCGTGCAGTAGCGCGTGAGAAGCTCTTCGACCTCGATACGGTCACGGAGGCTCGCGATCAGCGCCACGGACGTCATGCTGGTCTTCCTTTGGCCGGATCGGCGGATCCTATCACGCCCCAGGCGCTACCCGGGGGCTCCTGGTGGAGAACTTCCGGGAGAGTACGTTCTGCGCGGCGGGGCTCCGAGGGACAGCCTGCCAAAAGGAGGAAGCATGCGGAAGCTGGCTCTGGGAATCTGCGTTGCGCTGGCTGCGGTCGCGCCGACCGCGCGGGCTGCCGATGCGAAGTCGGCGACGGGCGCCGAGCTGACGGGCTGGGCGGAGCCCGGCCCGGCCGACCTCGTCGTCCTCGAAGGCCTCGAGGGGGAGAATCTCGCCGAGGCGAGGCAGGCGAAGGGCACGAAGCTCGAGATCCAGTCTGCGAAGAAGGATCTCGACGGGGACGGCATCCCCGAACTCTTTTTCTTCGTGAAGCATCCGATGTTCTGCTACGAGGAGCTCGGGGGCTGCTCGATCCTCGTCCTCCGCCGCGCATCGCTCTCGGATCCCTGGCAGGAGATCGGAGTCATCACGGCTCCGGCGCCGAGCCTCGTCGTAGCGCCGGCGAGGTCGGGCGACTTTCCGACGCTGCGGCCGCTTGGCTCGCAGCCCTACACCTGGAACGGGCGCCAGTATCAGGCGCAGCCGGGCGGCGCCCCGGCCATTCCGGCCTCGGAAGCCGGAAGGCAATGAGCGGAGCTTTCCGGCGCGGCGGTCGTGCGCCGCGCCGGACCCTCGCTCACTCGCAGACGATCCGACCTTCCGCGGTGTAGGGGGGCTGGGCCGGGCTCGGCCGCGGGTCTCCTGACAGCAGCAGGCCCGGGTCCGTCGTCTCCACGTTCACCCAGTTGGAGGAGCCGGCCAGCATGGCTTTCACCCAGCTGACGATCGTCGGCACTCCTCCCGTGGTGTCCGTGTAGACCTTGTCGTGGCCCCACATCGTATGCCGCGATCCGGAGCCGATGTAGTAGCGGTAGTTGTTCGGCGCGGCAGCGAAGGCGCTGGCCACCTGATTCCGCATACCTGCGTTCCAGGGGCAGCTTGCCGTCCACCAGTCGAGCCAGGTGACGAAGCTATCCGGGCTAAGCATCACCTTGTAGAAGCCCACTTGCCCGCCACTGCCGCCGTCGTAGGCCGCGGCGAAGTTCGCGAAGCGGTGCTTCTTGTAGAAGTTCGCCGCCTCGCCCCAGAGCTTCGCGGCGTCGAGCTCCGCCACCGGCTTGTCGAGGGCCGGAATCCACTTCGGCAGCGTGTTCGCGATGCCCCACTTCGAGATCTGATGCTCGAGGAAGGCTTGTGGCACGACGCCGTTGCCGGCGTCGCCGAGCACTGCGAAGTCGGACGAGGGGTAGACGCCCTCCTGCAGGTAGACACCGTTCATGATCGCGCCGTAGCTCCCCGCGCTCGAGCCCGTCACGAAGACC
>CAYGXT010000207.1:0-5954 GCA_964353695.1 uncultured Myxococcaceae bacterium | reverse complement strand
GATCGGCATCCTCGGGGCGTCGATCGTCGCGGCGATCCTCGGCCTGGCATGGTTGAGCCGGTCGCTGCCCGCCCCGGAGCCTCGCCGCGCCGATCGTTCCTAAGAGCTCGCCGGATCGCGCGGAGCCCGCAGCCGGATCAGGCCCTCCTGCGCCACCGAGGCTACGAGGCGCCCTTCGCGCGTGAAGAAGCGTCCGGTCGCGAAGCCGCGCGCGCCCGAGGCCGAGGGGCTCTCCTGCGCATAGAGCAGCCATTCGTCGGCACGAAAGGGACGGTGGAACCACATGGCATGGTCGAGGCTCGCCATCTGCAGGTTCGGATCCCACCAGGAGAACGCGTGCGGCAGCGTCGCGGTGTCGCTCAGCGACATGTCGGAGGCGTAGGCCATCACGCAGTGGTGCAGCAGCAGGTCGTCCGGCAGCCGCCCGTCGGCGCGGATCCAGACGAGCTGATGCGGCGGGCGCTTCTCCGGCGCGAACTCGTTCACGGGCTCGACCTCTCGCACGTCGATCGGGCGCTCGCGCAGGATCCAGCGCCGCCGCTCCTCGTTTGCGTTCTCGAGATAGGGCCGCATGCGCTCGAGGAAGGTCGGGAGGGACTCCGGATCCGGGGCCTGCGGCATCGCGGCCATATGCTCGACGCCGGGCTCGGGATGCTGGAACGAGGCCGAGAGATGGAAGATCGCACGGCCGTGCTGGATCGCGACCACGCGCCGCGTCGTGAAGCTCCGGCCATCCCGGATCCGGTCCACCTCGTAGAGGATCGGGATCGTGGGATCGCCAGGGCGCAGGAAGTAGGCATGCAGCGAATGAACCACACTGGCCTCGACGGTGCGGCCCGCGGCCACCAACGCCTGTCCTGCTACCTGCCCGCCGAAGACGCGCTGGCGCTCTTCCTTCGGGCTCTGGCCCCTGAATATGTTCACCTCGAGCTCGTCGAGATCGAGGAGGGCGATCAGGCCGTCGAGAGCCGTCTGCTGCATGCGATCTCCCTTGCCGAGGTCACGAGGCCCGGGGAAGCCGGGGTAGCACACGCAGGGCCGAGAGAAAATTCACGATGCGGCCTCGCGTTCCGTGGCATGCTGGTGCGAACGCCCACGGAAAGGCCCCCATGACACCCGCCATCTCGATCGTCTTGCTCTGGCTCGGCTTCGCAGGCTCGCACCTGCTGCTCTCGCACCTTCCCGTGCGTGATCGGCTCGTCGCGCGCCTCGGTGCACAGCCCTTCCAGGGTCTCTACTCCCTGGTGGTGCTCGCCTTCTTCGTGCCGCTGGCGCGGGTCTATTTTCAGCACGTAAACGAGGGGCCGGAGCTGTGGACACTGCCGCAGGGCCCCGTTCTCATCTGGATCGTGCAGATCGGCATGGGCATCAGCTTCGTGCTGCTCGCAGCTGGCTTCGCGAAGCCGAGCCCGGCCTCGGTGATACCGGGCAAGGCGGAAGCGCAGGCTGCGTTCCGCATCACACGCCATCCGGTGATCATGAGCATGGGTCTCTTCGGCGTGCTTCACCTGCTCGCGAACTCGAGCACTACCGACGTGGCCTTCTTCGCGGGCTTCCCCCTTTTCGCCGTCGTCGGCTGTCGGCACCAGGACCACCGCAAGCTCGAGCAGAAGGTCCCCGGCTATGCAGAGTTCGTCGCGGCCACGCCATTCTTGCCCTTTACCGGGCGCGACACGCTGCGCGGTGTGCGCGAAATCGGTCTCGTTCCCATCGTTGCCGGCGTCGCGCTGGCAGCGATCGTCCGCTGGGCTCATGGGTTCTGGAGCGTGACGTAGCGTGGAGGAGAGGTTGGAGATGGCGTCTCTCGCGGCGGAGCGTCGGCGCGGTTTCTTTTGGATCCTGATCGCGTACGCGGCAGCTCTCGCCGTCGCGCTTGTTACGGGCTTCTGGATCGCCTCCCGGTATCCGGATCTTCATCCGCTCTGGATCGTCGCGGCCGCCGACGTCGCCGCCACTCTCGCTATCTTCTTGTTCAGCTTCATCTTCGGCAACTCCAGCTTCTACGACGCCTACTGGAGCGTGGCCCCACCTCTCATCGCCGTCACTCTCGCGATCTTGCCCCAGGCCGCGGACGGCGACCGCGCCCGTCTGCTGCTGGTCTTCACGCTCACAACGCTCTGGGCGGTGCGGCTGACACTGAACTGGGCGCGGGGCTGGAGAGGTCTCTCGCACGAGGATTGGCGCTACGTCGATCTCCGCTCGAAGTCGGGTCGCGCCTTCTGGGCCGTGAGCTTTGGCGGCATCCATCTCTTTCCGACGCTCCAGGTCCTGCTCGCCTGCCTGCCGCTTTACCCCGCTCTCCTGAGCCCAAGGCCCGTGAGCTGGCTCGACGCGCTTGCGGCAGCTGTCATGCTTTTGGGCATCGGTTTCGAGCTCGTGGCGGACGAACAGCTTCGACACTTCGTAGTGTCGAAGCCCGAACGCGGAGAGCTTCTCGACACGGGCCTGTGGGCCTGGTCGCGGCATCCGAATTATTTTGGCGAGATGAGCTTCTGGTGGGGCCTTTGGCTCTTCGGCGTTGCCGCCGACCCGAGCTGGTGGTGGACCGTGGTCGGCCCGCTGGCGATCACGCTGATGTTCGTCTTCGTGAGCCTTCCCATGATCGAGACGCGCATGGCCGCACGTCGCGAAGGCTGGGCGGAGTACGTGAGGCGCGTCCCGCTCGTGATTCCGCGGCCGCCGCGGGCGTAGCGGTGACCGTTCGAGGACGCGCGCCCGGCGACCGCACGCGTTGAGCCCGACCGCGCGGACGGCCCAGGCCAACGGCTGCGCGAGCGCTGACAGGAGATCGATGCCCGGGTGGCGAGCCAGCGGGCGTGCTCAACGGATCTGGCGGTACGTACGATTCTAGTCTATGGTACGTACCATGCGCAAGAAGCTGACCCGCGCCGGCAACAGCCTGGCCCTGGTGATCGACAAGCCCCTGCTCGAGGCATTGGGCATCGACGCCGGGACGGAGCTCGAGCTCTCGACGGATGGTGATGTCCTCGTCGTCGCGCCGATCCGGGATCGCAAGCGCAGGAAGAAGCTCGCCGAGATCGTCGCCGAAGCGCATGAGCAGTACGGCGGAGTCTTCAAGCGCCTGGCCGAGTGAGCGAGCCGATCTTTCTCGCGCTCGACGAGGGCCTCGCCCTCCACGCGGACCAGATCCTTCGCTACGGCGGTCGGGCCGGCATTCGCGATCTGGAGCTGCTGAAGTCTGCGCGCGGGATGCCCGAGGTCAGCTACGGCGGGGAGTACCTCCACCCGAGTGTCGTCGAGATGGCCGCGGCATACCTCTTCCACATCGTGCGCAACCATCCGTTCGTGGATGGCAACAAGCGCGCCGGCCTGATCGCCGCTCTAGCCTTCCTCGGGCTGAACGACCTCACGCTCGACACAGACGGAGACGTCCTTTTCGATCTCGTCCTGGGTGTCGGGGCCGGTACGGTTGCGAAGGCCGAAGTGGCCGTGTTCCTGCAGGAGCATGCGCGCCCACGGGACCGATTGAGGCGAGCGCCCTAACGCTCCCGTTCCCCGCAGGCTCCCAGGACCGCGCCTTGACCGGCACCTCGGTCTCGCGTGCCTGGCACCGCGCGGAGCGTAGAGTTACAACGCCTGGATCCCACAGCGCGCCTTGGTAGCTTCCGCCCATGACACCGAACATCGTGATCCTTCACCCGCGCGACAACGTCGCCGTGGTGCTCGCTGCGATCGCGGCCTTTGAGACGGTGACGGCCCACGACGGCGAGACGATCACGGCGGTGGACGACATCCCGTCGAGTCATAAGATCGCGCGGGTAGACATCGCCAGAGGCGCCGAGATCATCAAGTACGGTGAGATCGTCGCGGTGAGCACGCGGGACATTCGCCGGGGCGAATGGGTCCATACGCACAACCTGGAAGGCAAAGTGTGGAAGCGATGACGGAGATCACCGGTTACGCGCGGCCCGACGGCAAGTTCGGCATCCGCAACCACGTGCTCGTCCTCGCGACGGTGTCGTGTGTGACGGGTGTCATCCAGCGCATCGGCCGCGACGTTCCGGAGGCCGTGTGCGTGCCGCACGCGTACGGCTGTGGACGCGGCGGCCGGCGCGACCTGGAGATCCTCTTCCGGGTGCTTCCCGGCATGGTCCGTCATCCCAACGTCGGCGCCGTGGTGCTCCTAGGCCTCGGCTGCGAGGTCTCCAGCACCAAGATATTGATGTCGCTGATCGGCGATGCCGGCAAACCGATCGAGGTGCTCAACGTCCAGGACGACGGTGGCTCAATGGCCACCGCGAAGAAGGGCGCCGAGGCGGCGCGGCGCCTGTTGGCGCACGTCGCCGGGCAGCCCCGCGTGCCCATGCAGTGGGCGGACGTGTTCGTGGGCATGGAGTGCGGCGGTTCCGACGCGATGTCCGGCGTGACCGCAAACGTCGCCATCGGAACGGTGGCCGACTGGCTGGTCGGGCAAGGAGGAACGGTGATCTTCGGTGAGAACACCGAGATGATCGGTACCGCCCACATGCTGGCGCGACGTGCCAAGACAGAACAGGTGGCCGGGCAGATCACGGACATGGTTGGCCGCTCCGAACGCCTCACGCATGAGATCATGGGGGATATGGCGAGCCGGGTCATTTCGCCGGGCAACATGGACGGTGGCATGAGCACCATTGCCGAGAAGGCATTGGGGTCGATCTGCAAGGGTGGCACGACGACGATCAACCAAGTGGTCGACTACGCCGAGGCGCCGACCGAGAAGGGGCTGATCCTGCAGGATGGCCCGGGCTACGATGGCGATTCGATGACCGGTCTTGCGGTGAGCGGAGCCCAGATCATGTTCTTTTCGACGGGTCGTGGCTCGCCAGCGGGGTTTCCCGGTGTGCCGGTGATCAAGGTCGCGAGCAACTCGCGCGTGTTCCACGCCATGCGCGACGACATGGACGTCAACGCCGGGGTGATGGTCGATGGCACGCCGCGTGAGGCCATGCGCGACGAGATGGTCGCTCTCATGGGACGCGTGATCAACGGCGAGCCGACTCAAGCGGAACGGCACGGGATGGACGTGTTCACTTTCATGACCGTCCACCCGCCGTTCTGAACTCTCAGGCCGCCAGTCGCTCCCTCCTCCGAGGCGTAGGCGTCCGAAAGACGGGAACGGGGGATACCAAGTGAACTCTGCGCTAGCGCAGCGGCCCGCGCTGTGCTGTTGCGTCTGTGAGGACGACAGCCGACCGTCGTCGTCGATGGCTCGGCTGTGTGCGTGGATTGCGCTGCGCCTCCTCGTGGGCCTGTGGCTCACCGGCTCGGCCGGCCTGGCTGCTGCGGATCAGACGGTGACGCTCGCGGCCCGCGAGTTCAGCGCGCTGTCGCCGGCGGCACCGTTCCGCGAGGCTTTCGACCGTGCCCAGCGACGGGCGGCGGAGACGACCGCCGCGTGGGCAGGTGCGACCGATGAGATCAGCGCATGGGGCCCGGCACTGGTCTTTCCGCTACTCGGCTCCGGTCTGGCCGGCGAAACGGTGATGCCGCCGGCATCCGCGCTCGAAGCGAAGGATGCCGCCCCGCAGCTTCTCTGGCGTACGCTCGGTCTGTACGCGGCAAAGAGTCGCGCGCCGTTCGACGAGACGCCCGGATTGCAGGATGCAGTTCAGCGCAATCTGGACGCGCTCAACCGTGCCGCCCACGCCATCGACGCGTTTGCCGAAACTCGCGAGCTGAAGCCGTGGGGCCCGATCGGGGTAGCCGCGTGGGTGGCGTACCTCGATCTCCTGTACCGCGATTACTGGGATCTTGGCGATCCCGGCGGTGCGCCTTGGAACGCTGCGGGCCTCGGCACTCTCGACGATCTACTGAAACGTGCGCGCCTGCCGGGCGGCAAGGGCTTCCGTTTTGCGTCAGCGGACGAAGCGCTGGTGTTGTGGCCGAACGCATTGATGCTCCTCGCGCTGGTGAAGGCGTACGAGAACGAGGAGTTGGTGCAGTACGAGACC
>CAYGXT010000206.1:0-5964 GCA_964353695.1 uncultured Myxococcaceae bacterium | reverse complement strand
GGCGAAGTAGGCCCCTTCCTTCCGTTCTCCCGTCCGCCACTCGTCGTAGTCGATCACGTCCGCCTTGATCGACTGGCTCATCACGGCGCCGCATCCGTTGGCGGTGCCGCCGAAGAACGAGAGAGTCGCGATGAGCACCACGTCTCCAGGCCCGCCGAGAAACATTCCCCCGAACGAGAGACCCGCGACCAGCATCGAAAAGATCCAGAGGTTCTTCTTGCCGAAGCGCGATGCGAGCCAGATCCAGAGCGGCACGGTGATCGTCGAGCCGAGCATGTAGAGGAAGATGTAGAGCCAGGTCTTGCGGGGCGTGTAGATCACGTACTCGGAGAGATACGGCGTCAGGATCGCGATCGTCGCGGACCCGAGGTGCTCGATGAGGATCACGACGAGCAGGAGCCGCGCATGCGCGTTCTGCCATACGTCGCGCACCGCAGCGAACGGATTGGCGGCGCCTCGCCCCATGTACGTGGCACGCTCGCGCAGGACACCGACGCACCAGAAGATCAGGGGAGCCGTCGCGAGGGACGCGAGGATCGCGACGAGCCACGCCGTGCCGCGCGGCTCGTCCGAGCGGATCATGGCGCTCATGCCAGCTACCGCGACGAAGGCGCCCGCGTTGAACGCAATCTGGCGCCAGCCGAAGATTCGGTTGCGCTCGTCGTAGCTCGTCGACAGCTCCGCGCCGAGCGCACCATGAGGCACGGAGAAGACCGTCGTCGCCGTGTAGAAGCCGAAGATCCCGATGCCCATCCAGACCATGAGCGACACGCCCGAGAGCGAGAGCGGCGGACCAAAGAGCATCAGGAAGAACACGACGATCGGAGCCAGCGAGGCGAGGATCCATGGCCGGCGGCGGCCGAGCCGCGAGCGCGTTCCGTCCGACCAGTAGCCCACGAGCGGATCCGCGACTGCGTCCCAGAGCCGCGATGCGCCGAAGAGGAGCCCCATCACTCCCGGCGCGACCAGTAAGACGTCCGTCGCGAACTTCAGGAGATAGAGGTTCACGAGGAAGAACATCAGCCCGATGCCGGCGGCGGGGGCCGCGTAGGCAAAGAGGCGCGGCAGCGGGAGGCGCTCGGACGAGAACTGGGGCACCGACGCTTCCCGTCGCGATCAGCGACCGGCCGGCATCGGAGTCCACGGCTCGGCTTCGAGGTCCTGCGCGAGAATTTCGTTGATGGCAACCACGAAGTCCATGTTGACGAGCAGGATATGATCCTCTTCCAACACGTCGACGAACCTGGCGGCCCGGAGGTTCAGAAAGTCCAGCGCGCGTTCGCGGCCATAGGGCATTGCGGCTGCGGCCACGCCGGTAACGGCCGTGCCGTCGAGGAAGTGGAATCGAAGTCGAAACTCCTGCCTCTCTCCCTCTTGGGACGGCTGCCGCTCCCCGATTCCACCCTCGGCAAGGGGAATCTGCACCGAGGCAACACACGACTTGTTCATGAAGAGATGCCGGTCGTCCGTGGCGAAGGGTAGATACTTCTCCGTCGAATCGTTGAGACGATCGGACACGCTCTCTGGCTTTCCGCGCTTGCCCCCGATCGCGAGATAGAGGAACCCCTCCAGAAGCGTCGAGTTCGCGAGTCGGATGAGGGCCGGCACCTTTCTCTTCGGAACGACGAGCTTCATGGTCGATTTCTCCGGCGGTCCTGCGAACCCGCCCATCGGATCTTACACACCCGCTAGTGTGACTCCCAGTAGTCCAACACGTCCTTAACCCTGCCCGGCCGGATCCTGCTCCTCGTCCCGCGACGGGCACGGCTCGCTCACGGCTGCGGAAGCTTCTCCAAGAAGCTCGCTACTGCCGCGTTGAAGGCATCCGCCTGCTCGATGTTCACGATGTGCCCGGCGTCGGGGATCGTGACCTGCGTAGCGGCTGGCAGCTTCGCGCTCATCACCGCCGCGGCGCGCAGGTAGGCCTCATCCTCCGCGCCGACCACGACGAGAGCGGGCGCCTCGATGCGCGACAAGTCATCGATCACGCAGGGCGCGGGCCCGGCCACGCGGCGACCGAAGCGGGCAAGGCCTGCCGGGCTCTGCGCTGCGATGGCCCGCGCCGCGGCCTGCGCTGCCGGGAGCTCCGGCCGGCGGCCAATCGACGTCGACGCCGCGCGGTCGCTCAGCATCGTGTCCATGCCCTGCTCCTCGAGGCGCCGCGCCACCCGCTCCACCTGCTCCGTCCAGCGCGCCGCCGCCTCCGGATTCTTGAATCCCGGACCGCTGTCGATCAGCAGCAGGCCGAGTATGCGCTCGGGATGCGCCAGCGCGAAGTGCAGCGAAAGGAGGCCGCCGAAGGAGAGGCCGCCGACCACCGCGCGCCGGCCCGGCGCCGCCCAGTCGAGGACCTCGCGCAGGTCTTCGACCAGGATCGGCATGTCGTAGGCCGCGTCGCTCTCCGGCACTTCGGAGCGGCCGTGGCCACGAAAATCCCAAAGGATCACGCGCGCACCGGCACGCACGAGCGGCTCCACCTGTGGGCGAAAGTTCTCGTGGGTCGTGCAATAGCCACAGGAAAGGACGAGGGGGATCCCCTCGCCGTGTGCCTCCACGTACAGCCGTACCCCGTCCCGCGTCACCAGCTCGGTCATGTCATCCCTTCTTTTTTCCCAAAGCGGCGATCCGCCGCCGCAGCGCCTCCGACATCTCTTCGAGCTGGGATTGCATCTGGCCCTTCACTGTAAACTCCGGCACGAGAGCCTTGGTGCGGCCTTCGAGCTCGAGACGCACGCGCGTGCCCTGGCCGCGCTCCTCGAAGCTCACCAGGCCCTTGAGCTCGCGCCAGATGCGGCCGTCGCAGTCCTTCTCAAAACGGATGTTGCCATCGCTCTCGAAGCAGAAGTGGAACGTAGCCTCTCCCTCGCGGCCGAGGGCGCGGTAGCGCGTACGCGTCGTGCGGCGATTGCCACGAGAGTCCACGATCTCGGTTTCCTGCTCGGGAAAGAGCTCGATCAACGTCTCGTCTCGAGCCAGGACATCGACCACTTCTGCTCGCGGACGCTTCACGTCGAACTGCTTCTCCAGGTGCATCGGCGCTCCTCCTGCAGGCTTCAGTGCACGTCGATCACGACGGGAGGCACGAGAAGGGGGCTTCCGGACGGAAGCTCGGCCAGCGAGGCCGCAATCCGGCGCAGGGCGTCCGGAAGCGGCAGCGGCGCACCCGCCCCGGCCAGCGCTCCTCCGAAAGCAAGCTTGCGGATCTGCTCCACCAGCGGCTCCGGGGGCGGATACGGCAGCAGCGCCACGTCGGCGTCTTTCGACAGCCCGGCCTGCTCCTTGGCGTGGTCTACGGCAACGTACAGGCCGCCGAGAACGTTCACGAGCTTCTTCTCGTTGGCCTGCGCGCCCGTCCACACGCGCCCCTGTCCCACCTCGTCCACGTACGCCGGATCGAGCGAGCGGCCCGAGGACACCCGCTCCACGAAGAGATCGTAGACGCTGCGCACCTCGCTCTCGAGGCGCTCCCGGGTGCCGGGCGTGAGCGGCTGCGTGCTGAGCAGGAGATCCGCATGGGCGCCCCGGGTCACGACGGCATGGCCGATACCGAGCTTGTCGAGCAGGCCGCCGATCACGGGCCGGATCACGAACACGCCGATCGAGCCCGTGAGGGTTCCCGGCTGTGAGACGATGGTGTCGGCCGCCGCGGCCACGTAGTAGCCGCCCGATGCTGCGACGTCGGAGAGGGAGACGACGAGCGGCTTCTTCTTCTTGGCCTCGAGCACGGCCTGGTAGACGATGTCCGAGGCGAGCGGCGAGCCGCCGGGACTGTCGATCCGGAAGACGATGGCCTTGATGTCCGCGTCGTCCGCCGCCTCGCGCAGGGCTCGCGAGATCGTCGTCGAGGCAAGAACGGGCTCACCGGCCCTCGAGGTCTTCCCCTCGCCGTGTACGACCGAGCCCGTCCCGTACACGAGCGCAAAGGTCGCGACCGGCGAGAAGCCGACACTGCGCGGATCGACGGCCGCGTAGTCCTTGCCCTCCACCACGGGCGGCTTGCCCGCCTTCTCGAGCAGCGTGTCGAGGTAGCCGACGCCATCTATGAGCTTCGCGGCGAGCATGTCCTGAGGCGTCATGGGGGCCTGGTCGATGATGGAGCGCACGTCGGTCGGGCTGATCTTGCGCCGGTCGGCCACGGCTGACACGAGCTGGGTCTCGACCGAGTCCATGATCGAGTTCACCATCTCCGCATTGGATTCGGACATCTGCGTCGCAGCGATGCTCTCCACCGCGCTCTTGTACTTGCCGACCTTCTCCACCTCGACCGTCACGCCGAGCTTCTCCCACAGGCCGCCCAGGAAGACGTAGTCGGCCGCGAGGCCCACGAAGGGCGCGCGGCTTCCGGGAGAGAGCCAGACCTCGTCGGCCGCGCTCGCGACGTAATATTCGCGATTGGCCCCGAAGCGCTCGCACTCGATGTAGGCATAGGTGCGCTTGCCTCGATCGTGCAGCGCGAGGATCGCGTCGCGAAGATCCTGTGCCTTGGCCCAGCCGATGTCGAGCCCGCGAATGCGGAGTATCACCGTCGAGAGGCGCGAGTCGCGGCCGGCCTTGCGGAGCTCGGAGAGCACCGAGATCAACGGCACGCGGTGCTGCCCGAGGATGCGCGCCAGGAGCGGCGCCTCGGGAGCCTCGACGTAATCGCCCTCGAGATCGAGCACGAGGGCGCTGCCTGGCTGGATCGCCGGGCTCCGCTCGAGCCCGAATCCGAGGCCCGAGAGCCGCAGGGCAAGGCCCCCCACGATGATCACGAGCAGCAGCACCACCAGGATCCGGATCGTACGCATGAACCCCCCGTCGCCCTGCCTTTGCTATGCCCGCGCCGGCATGAGCGCCTCGGCGTAGGCTACCATGCTGCCGAATGGCGAAGGAGGTCTACATCGCGAGCGTCGGGCTCACGAAGGTCGACCTCACGGGCCGCATCTTCGGCAGCGCCTTCGATCTCTTCGCCGAGGCCTACCGCCGCGCCCTCGAAGACTCGCCCGTCCGCTGCTTCGATGCCCTGCAGGTGGGCATCATGGACAGTGAGGAGTTCGAGAACCGCGCGAACATCGCGACCAAGGTGGCCGACTACCTTCGCCTGACGGGAATCCCCGCCGTTCGCAGCGAGACGGCGTCCTCGACCGGGGCAGCGGCCCTCCACGAAGCGACCTACAAGATCGCGTCCGGCCAGTTCGAGAGCGTGCTCGTGCTCTGCGGCGAGCGCATGAAGACGGTCACCACCGAGATGGCGACCCACATCATGTCGAAGACGGTCGATCCCGTGGAGCGGAGCTTCGGCTTCACCATGCCGGCGCTGATCGCCCTCGTGACGCAGGCCTGGTTCAAGGAGCGAAAGCTCAAGGGGAGAGCCATTTCCGAGGTGCTGGCCCGCCTCATGTTCCGCGCCCACGCGCTCGGCGCTGACAATCCGCTGGCCGCCTTCCAGGGCAAGCCCGAGCCGCTGGAGGCCTACTTCGACACGACGCAGAACCTCCCCGTCGCGACGCCGCTGATGCGGAAGGATTGCTCGCCCATCTGTGACGGTGCCGCCGCCGTGATCCTCACCTCGCGGCCGCAGGCCGTCCGCGTAGCGGGCCTCGGCTCGGCGACCGACACCTCCTCGATCCTCGACCGGGTCGAGCTGGCGCACCTCGCCGCCACGCGCCGCGCCGCAGAGCTCGCCTACTGGCGCGCCGGCATCCGCGATCCGCGCGAGCTCGAGGGCCTGGTGGTCGAGGCTCACGACGCTTTCAACAGCCTGCTGCCGATCGATCTCGGAGACCTCGGTCTCGTCGACGCGGACGACGCCATCGAGGCCCTGGTCGGGAAGACCCGCGGCGATCCGACCGATCCGCTCGCGCATCCCGTTACCGGGGTGCGTGGACGCCTGCCCACCAATCTCTCGGGAGGCCTCAAGGCCCGGGGCCATCCGGTGGGAGGGACGGGACTGTTTCAGATCGCCGAGAACTACCTCCAGATCAC
>CAYGXT010000205.1:0-5969 GCA_964353695.1 uncultured Myxococcaceae bacterium | reverse complement strand
CGAAACGCGGGCCCAGCCTCTACATGGCCTTCGCCGAGTCCGCCGAGTCCGCCGCCGTGCGGGCAGCCTGCGTAGCGCACGCGCCGAACGACTGGACGGGCCCGCGCCACGCGGCCGTCCCCGACAGCCTCTTCCTGCATCCGCGCGCTCTCGGGGGCATGATGCTCGGCGTGAGCCGCACCAGCTTCGCGTGGACGTGGTCCGGGCATCCGGATTGGGTCCAGCCCGCGCCGGACTGAAGCGACGTCCTTGCCGATCAGGGCCGGAAGGGCCAGATCAGCGGCACGAGCAGCGTCACGAGACCCCACATCAGCAGGTTGAGCGGGATCCCGATCCGGAAGTAGTCCGTGAAGCGGTAGCCTCCCGGGCCCATCACCATCAGGTTCGTCTGGTAGCCGATGGGGGTCGAGAAGCTCGCGCTGGCCGCCATCATGATCGCCATCACGAAGGGCGTAAAGTCGACTCCCAGGCGCTGCGCCGTCGCCTGCGCGATGGGGAAGACCAGCACCGCCGCCGCGTTGTTCGTGATCAGCTCCGTGAAGATCATGGCGATGCCGTAGACGGCGGCCAGCGAGAGCCAGGCGTTGCCCCCCGCGAGGCGGATCAGATGGCCCGCGATCACTTTCGCTGCGCCCGTCGACTCGAGGGCCGTGCCCAGGGCGAAGGAGGCGGCGATCACGATCAGCACCTGCCAGTCGACGCTGCGCCGTGCGGTGCTGCTCGTGCAGCAGCGCGTGATCAGCATCAGGCCGCCGGCGACCATGGCGGCGAGCAGCATGCTGGCCCCGAAGAACGTCACCGCGACGATCATCCCGGACAGGATCGCCAGCGCCAGTGCCGCGCGCTCGTGACGAACGGGGCTCGAGTTCTCCACCTTGCTCACGAGGAAGAAGTCGCGCGAGTTGCGCTGCTGCTCCTCGAAGGCTCGGGGCGCTTCGAGCAGCAGCGTGTCGCCCGTGCGCAGGACGATGTCTCCGAGCTTCTGGTTCTGGATGCGCTCGCCGTTGCGGGCGACTGCGATTACGACGGCGTTGTAGAGGTTGCGGAAGCGGCCGTCGCGGATGCTCTTGCCGACGACCTGGCAGCTGTCGGAGACCACGGCCTCGACCAGCACGCGCTCCGAGCGCGGCGCGTCGAGCTTGAAGACCTGGCTCGTGGCGGGCTTGAGGCCTCGGATCTTCTGCAGGTCGACCACGGAGTCGACGATCCCCACGAAGACGAGGCGGTCGCCCGCGGCGAGCACCGTCTGCGGCGAGACGGCCGGCATCAGCTGGGCCTGCCGGTCGATCTCGGCGAGGAAGAGGCCCGGCAGATGGCGCAGGCCCGCGGCCTCGATGCTCTTGCCGGGGAGCGGGCCGGCGCCGTCCACCAGCATCTCCACGGTGTAGGAGCGCGGATCGTCCATCGGGCCCATCACGGGCTTGCGATCGGGCAGCAGCCAGCGACCGAAAGCGACCACGTAGAGGATGCCGGCCAGCGCGCAGGGAAGGCCCACCTTGGCGATCTCGAACAGCCCGAAGGCGGGATGACCGCTCTCGATCCACAGACCGTTCACCACGAGATTGGTGCTGGTGCCGATCAGCGTCGTGGTGCCGCCGAAGATGGCCGCGTAGCTGAGCGGGATCATCAACTTCGAGGCCGAGATCCGGTACTGCTTCGCCCAGTCGTTCACGGCAGGAATGAACATCGCCACCAGCGGCGTGTTGTTCATGAAGGCGGAGAGAGCAGCAATCGGGAACAGCAGCCGGAGCTGCGCCCCAATCACCGAGGCGGGCCTGCCTAGAAAGGTCTGGCCCAGCCACGTGACCGTGCCCGTCTCCTGCAGGCCGGCCACGACCACGTACATCACGGCGACGGTCAGCATGCCCTCGTTCGCCATGCCTGCGAAAGCTTGCTTCGTGCCGAGCACGCCGGAAAGCAGCAGCAGCGTGACGCCGCCGACGATGGCCACGTCCGCGCCGATGCGGTTCGAGATCAGCAGCACGAGCACGCCGGCGATCACGGCGAGGGTGAGCCAGGCCTGCCAGGTCATGACGACGGCGGCGTCTACCGGCACGCGGTGGCCACGGCGCCGAGCTCGCTCTGTAGAACCGCCTTCGGCATGCTCACCTCGCGGGCTCTCGCTTCGGGCCCGCACCGTACCACGGCTCGGCGTGCGTACCTCGCCCGCGCGAGCCTACCAGCTCCCGCCGCCTCCACCGCCCCCGCCTCCGCCGCTCGAGCCGCCCGAAAAGCCGCTCGAGCCCGAGCCCGGCTGCGACGTCAAAGTGCCTCCGATGCTGGAGAGCGAACTCCCGACGTCCGACACGAAGTCCTGGGCGCGAAAGCCGCTGCCGTAGCGGTTCGAGTGGTACCAGCTGGGCGGCTGCAGATAGATGTCGGCGAAGACCGTCGCCCAGCGATCCGCGACGCCGAGCACGACGGCGTAGGGCAGGATCTTCTCGAAGCGGTCGGCCGTCTTCCCCCCGGTACGCTCGAGGCGGTCCTGATCCACGCGCTTCACGAACTCGCGGAAGCCCAGGATAGCGTCGCAGGCCCGCCTTCCCTTCTGCGTACGGCGCGGCATCGCTCCCGAGAAGGCCAGCAGAATCGCACCCGCAGCAACGGGGCAACCGATGGCGAGAGCCGACTGCCCGGCCCAGAGCGCCACGAGGCCGAGCGCCGCGACGGCTACACCCGCCAGCCGATAGTTGTTCCGTACGCGATCGGGAGAGGTGGGGAAGTAGGCTGCCTCGCCGCTCAGCTCCTGGTAGAGCGCGCGTTTGATCCCGGGGATCGATTCGTAGAACTTGTCCTTCAGATCCGAGAGCAGGACGGAAGGGCCACTGGCGAAGACGGCCGCGAGCAGCAGGCGCTCGTGCTCCTTGAGGCCCGCCTCGGAAGCGCCTGTTCGATGCAGCCGGTAGTCGCGACTCGAGAGAAAGAGAAAGCCCGAGCCTTCGATCTCCTCGATCCGGAGCAGGCCGCGCACGGCGAGGTCGAGGATCGTGGCCGTGAGGTCGAGGGTGTCGGCACTCTCGTCCACGACCGTGCCGACCTCCGCCGGTGTAAGCCCCACGGGCGGCTCGTAGCGTACGGGCAGCGCGTCCGCGGCGCCGGGGTCGCGGCCGTGGGCGCGCCACTGGCGCCACAGCAAGCCGAAGGTAAAGACCGGAAGCAGCAGCCAGAGGCTGAGGAAGTCAAAGGCGCGCTCGAGCAGGCGCCGGAGCGACGACGGCTCCGGCAGGAAGCCCTTGGGAAGGCCGACGACGACGGTGAGGCCCGAGCCCGGCGGCAATGCCCGCGCCGCGCTGAAGCGCAGGGCGCTGCCCTCGCTCCTCTCGCTGCAGTCCGCGAGGGTCGATCCAGTCGGTCCAGCGAAGCAGGCGTTTCGCGCCACGCTGGCCGTCGTGCCCGAGGGCAGCTCCACGCTCGCGGACGCGGCCTCGATCGGCACCGGCCAATCGTTTCCGGTCGCATTCCAGTACAGCTCGTCATGATCCTCGAAGTAGAGCAGGCCGCGGCCAACGCGGTAGCGGATGCGGTACTCCCGCTCGCCCGAGACCGTCACCTGCGGATCGCCGATCCGGATCTCCAGCGAGTCCCCACTCGCCGATTCCCGCCAGCTCCAGGGCTGCCCGTTCTCGTCCGTCACGGACTCGACGTCGATGACCATCCGCGTATCGGGAAGGTAAGGCCGCCGGTAGCGTACGGGGATGCGCCGAAAGATCCCGTGCTTCTGCGCGCCTTCGAAGTCCCAGCGGATCCGCTCCTCGACCTCGAAGTCGTAAGAGTCCGCGAGACGGATCGAGCTATCGAAGCTCCGGATCACCTCTGCTCGCACGGGGCCCGCCGCCGCCAGCAGCAGCGCGCAGAGCGCAAGAGCGGGAATCATGCGGTCGTTGGGAGCGGTGCTCAATTCTCGAATTGGACGCGCGGCGGCGTACGCTCCTCCGCCGAGTCGAGCTCGAAGTACTGCTTCTTCGCGAAGCCGAACGCGTTCGCCACGAGGTTGCTGGGAAAGGCCTCGCAGCGCGTGTTGAGATCGCGCACCACGGCGTTGTAGTAGCGGCGCGCATTCTGGATGGCCTCTTCGAGAACCGAGAGTTCTCCCTGCAGCGAGAGGAAGTTCTGGTTTGCCTTCAGCTCGGGATAGGCCTCCGCGATGGCGAAGAGGCTCTTGAGCGTGCTCGAGAGGCCGCCCTCGGCAGCGCTCTTCGCCTCGGGCGTCGAGGCCTGCATGGCCTGCGCGCGCGCCTTCGTGACGGCGTCGAAGGCCGTCTTCTCGTGAGTGGCATAGCCCTTCACGGTCTCGACCAGGTTCGGAATCAGCTCATGGCGGCGCTTCAGCTGCACGTCCACGTCGCTCCACGCGCTCTCGCTCGCGTTGCGCAGCCGCACGAGCTGGTTGTAGAGCAAGACCACGACGACGGCAGCCGCCAAGATCGCGAGTACGACGAGGCCCATCGGCCGATCCTCCCGGGCTACGCAGGGCGCGGCTGCGCCCGCAGTGGCCCTAGCCTAGACCGGAGCATCGGCTCAATGCGACGGGGGCTGAAGCCCCCGTGCTCGAGCCTTCGCTGCAGCCTCGATGACGCGCTCCACCTCCGCCCTCGAACGTGCCAGCGTATCGTCCTGGAAGGCGATCGTCGGCAGGTAGCCCGCCCGCGGCTCGCCGGCGCCGAGGGCTCCCGGCGTCTTCCAGACGCCGAACTCGTGCACTCCTGTGCGGCCCTCGGGCTCGCCCTCGCAGAGGTGGGCAAAGCGCAATGAATAGGGAGCCGTCCACGCCGGATCGCTCCCCCAGTAAGCGCGCTGGAACAGGCCGAAGAGCGGGAGCAGCGCATCGAAGTCGTGCTCCGCCGCGAGCAGAACGCCCGGAATCGCTCGCTGCAGCCGCGCGCAGAGCTGCCGAATGCCTGCGTAGACGGGATGATCGGGATCGTTCACCCAGATGTGGATGGTGTCGAGGAAGACGCCGTCGAAGCCGAAGCGCTTTGCCAACGTCTCGATCTGCGTGGCGAGATCGTCTTGCCAGCCCGGATGGCCGGGATTGAGCCAGGCCTGCCAGCCCGTGTCGTGGGCCCGTGCGAAGTCCCAATCGGGTTGGTTGCCGTGAAAGCGGTTCCCGGTCGCACTCTTCATGTACGCGGCCGGGTCTAGGCTGGCGAAGCGCGGCAGCCAGGCGTTGACGCAGTTGCCGCCAAACATCGGCATCAGGTGCACTCCCTGATGCCGCGCGCCATCGCAGAGCGCGGCGAAGCCGGCCTCGCCACCCAGACGCGGCTCGGGGCGATAGTCGCCGTACTGCCAGTAGTAACGGCCCTCCCAGCCCGGGAGATAGGCCAGGACGTGACGGCCCTCGATGCGCTCGGCCACGAAGCGGATCACGTCGAGCATGGCGGCATAGTCGAGAAAGACGCGGCCGCTGAAGTGCATGCCGTGCAGCGTGAGGGCGAGGCGCAGATCGCGAGCCCAGGGCGCAACATCCGTACGCTCGCGCCAGGGCAGGAGGCCGCCGCGCACTTCGAGGAAGCGCAGGTGATCGGCCTCGAAGGCTGCGCGCTCGATGCCGCGACCGAGCACCAGCGGCGGCGCCTCGAACTCGCGAGCGAAGCGCGTGGCGTCCTGCTCGAGGATGCATTCGAGCACGCCCTGCCCTGCGCGCTCACCGACCTTCTCGACGACCAGCGCGAAGCGCTTCTCGCGTACCTCCTCGTCCTCGACGCGTACGCCGAGGAGCTCGCCGCCCGCACGCACGAAGAGCAGCGGCGTCGCCAGACGGTTCGGATACGCGAAGATCTCGCCGAGCCCGCCCACGGGCCGCTCGGACGATTCCTCCACGAGATGCAATGGCGTCTCGAGACCGCGTACGAGGAGCTTCACGCAGCGTACGGGCTCCGGCCCCTTGCCCTTCATCTGCACCCGAACCTGGCCCGGCTTGCCGGGGGTGATGCGCAGGATCGCGGCGCCGGGCGCGCTCAGCTGCC
>CAYGXT010000204.1:0-5998 GCA_964353695.1 uncultured Myxococcaceae bacterium | reverse complement strand
TCCCGCACGTCTGATCCGGCAGGAGGCGCTGGGCGTGCTCGAGGACGGGAAGGCCTTCACCGTGATCGTGCCGGTGGCGCTGCCTTCCGCGGGGCCCGAGCTCCTGCGCATGGCATCGAGCCTCGCGCCCTCGCCGCGCGACCGGATCTACGCGCTGCACCTGGTGCCGGCGGCCGATCAGTCGATGCTCGACCCGGGTCGCTTCACGCGTCCGGCCGACAGCGAGACCCTGCAGCCGCTGCTGGCGGCGGCCGAGGATCAGGGCACCAGCGTTCGTCCGCTCACGTTCGTCAGCCAGAACGTTGGGCGCGATATCGTCGAGGTGTCACGAGCCAAGGGAGCGGATCTCATCCTGATGGGCTGGCATAAGCCCGTGCTGAGGCAGAGCATTCTTTCCGGCACGATCTACGGCGTCATGAGCGAGGCGCGCGCGGACGTCGCCGTGTACCTGCCGCGCCACTTCCGCCCGTGGCGTCGTATCCTGGTTCCTTATCTCGGATCGGTACACGATCTCGGCGCGCTCGAGCTCGCGAAGCGCCTGGCCGCGCAGGGAGAGACCGAACTCGCGGTGCTGCACGTCGTGCGCCCGACGGCGTCGCCGCCGCCTGCGCCGCCGGGGCTCTCCCTCGAAGACCTGGCTGGCTCCTCCGGCCTCTCCATCCGGATGGTGATGAGCCAGGACCCTCTCGACGTGGTCGTCGAGGAGGCGCGCCAATCCTACGACCTCGTCGTGATCGGCGTCTCGGAGGCGCTGGGCCTGCAGCCGACACTTCTCGGCGCCGGCCACGAGCGTCTCGCGCGCGAGTGCCCGGCCTCCATGCTGATCGTGCACAAGCGCGTCACGACGTAGTCGGCGGTTGCCCCCATCGTGCCGGGCCATCGGGCCCGGACGTCGCTACGCTCGCGACTCGACGTGCGTGCCACCCCTTCACTCCGGATCTTTGCGGGCCTTGCCTGCGTGCTCCTGCTCGCGAGCGGCTGCCGGTCCGTGCCCGGCCTCTCCTCCCTGCGAAGCGCGCTCGGCCTTGGCAGCAGCCAGGGGTTCACCGAGGAGGATCTCCGCGACGATCTCGCCCGCTACGCCGCTCGCTTCAAGGCCACCGTGATCGCGTCCGCGGACCAGATCTCGTCCGCGTCCGCGGACCCCGCAATCAGGCGCAATGCGCTGCTCTGGAAGCTCCGGATCGTGCCCATCGCCGACCAGGCAGCCTTCGGCTCCGACCCCGAGCTCGCCTACGTCGCGATCTTCGCGCTCGCCACAGCGCAGTACGAGTACCTCGCGACGGGCGCCGGAGCGGATCTTTTCGGCGACGCACAGCCAGGTGCCGTGGCGGCGAGCGAAGAGCTGGTCGAGGCCGCGCGAGACATCGGCCGCCGCTTCCTCAGCCCAGCGCAGCAGGCGAAGCTCGAGGAGCAGGTCACGGCGCTTGCTCGGAAGCATCCGATCCGCGGCGTCTTCGTACCGGAGACCGTGCAGGCCGTGGTCACTGCGACTGCGCCGGGCGGTAGCTTCGACTGGGTGGTCGGGTTGCCGCTGGCGCCGTTCCGCGCTCTCGAAGGCGTGGACGCGGGCGCGCAGGCGATCCGCGACTTCAACGCCACGGCCCAGCGTTTCAATCAGGTCGTCGCCGATCTGCCGCAGATCCTACGCTGGAACGTCGAGCTCTTCTCTTACGACCTCGAGCAGCGGCCGGCGGTCGAATCGGCGCGCGACTCCTTCGAGAAGCTCGCACGGAGTTCGGAGAGCTTCTCCCAGACCGCTGCATCGCTGCCCCGGGAGCTGCGGGAGCAGGCCTCGCTGCTGCTCCAGCAGCTCGAGGCCGGCGGGGGCGAGCTGCAGCGCACGCTCTCCGAGGCACGAAGCCTCGTCGGCGACGTGAACGGCGCTGGAGATCACCTCCAGCCTCTCGCGGCTAGCCTCGAGCGTACGGCCGCGCAGGTGCAACAGGCGGGCAGCACCTGGGCCGCGCTGATTGAGGAAGCCCGCAAGCCCGGCCCTCCCCCTGCGCCGGGCGAGCAGCCCGCGAGGCCCTTCGACGTCATGGAGTACGAGCGTACGGCAGCACAGATCGCCTCGGCCTCCGTCGAGATTCGAGGCCTGCTCGCCGAGATGCGGGCCCTTGGCGGCACGGGCGAGCCTGAGCCTGCGCTCGAGCGTCTTGGCCAGGCTCTCGACCGCGTCGAGGGTGGGGGGCGCTCGCTCGTGAACCTTGCGGCCTGGCGCGGGCTCGAGCTCCTGCTGGTCTTCTTCGCGCTGCTCTTCCTGTACCGCCGACTCGAAGTGCGCCTCGCCGCACGCCGCTCCTCGTAGCGACCCTGCGGCGTTGTGTAGCGCTGCGCGGCTACGGCTCGTAGCTCTCGTCGAGCCAGGCCATCAGCATCTGCTCGAGGGCGCCCGCAGGCACGGCGCCGCCGCCGTAGATCGCGCCGGTCTTCGCATTCGGCTGCGCCGGGTTCTTCGCATAGGCCACGGCCTCGCGCAGATCCGCCACGAAGTGCTCCGCCACGCCCGGCCGGCCCTGGGGCAGCGTCACGCAGAGATGCAAGCCCGGTGGCCGCTGCAGACCGTTGAGTCGCCAGCCCTTCGAGACGAGGAAGTCGTTGACGTGGAAGACGTCGACGACGTCGGAGCGCATTGCGATGCAGAAGGTGGGGTTGCCGAAGATCGCAAGCTCCGGGATCTCCTCGATGCCAGCCCGGATCGTGTCGGCGGCCGTCATGATGTGGCGTGCGGCGTCGAGGTATCCCTCCTCGCCGAGGGCGACCATGGCAGCCCAGGTCGCAGCGGTGAGGCCACCGGAGCGGCTGCCCGCCATGGTGGGCGAGGCGTAGAGTCCACCCGCCCAGTCGGTTGCGGTGAAGTACTGGTGCCGCCGCAGTGCACGGCCACGGTAGAGCACGACCGACGTGCCCTTGAGGCCATAGCCCCATTTATGCGTGTCGCAGGACATGGACGTGACACCCGGCAGGCGGAAGTCGAACACTGGAACCTTGTAACCGAGCTTCTCGATCCAGGGCAGCAGGAAGCCCCCCAGGCAGCCATCGACGTGGAAGCCTAGGCCGCGCTCGAGGGCGAGATCGGAGAGCTGGCCGAGGGGATCGATCAGGCCGTGCGGATAATTTCCGGCCGAGGCGGCCAGCGCGATGGTGTTCGGCGTGATGCGGGCGGCCATGGCGCCGACGTCAGCGAGAAAGTCCGGGCCGACCGGCACGCGGATCAGGTCGATCCCGAAGTAGTAGGCCCCCTTCGAGAAGGCGGGGTGGATCGTGTCCGGCACCACCATCTCCGGGCGTGTGATGCTCCGCTCGGCGCGTGCCCGCTCGCGGTAGGCGAGCATCGGCAGCATGATGCTCTCGCTGCCGCCGCTCGTGACCGTGCCGCAGACCTCCTCCGCGGGATCGAGGGTCTTCACCGCGTCGCCGTTCAGCATGCGTGCCGTCATCGCGACGATCTCTGCCTCGAGCTTGGTGCCGCTCGGGCACATGTCGCGCTGCAGCAGGTTCACGTGCGAGAAGAAACCGAAGATCTCATTCAAGAACGCGTAGTGGTCCTTGCCGCCGTGGTAGTAGCTGCCCGAGATCTGCCCCGTCTCCCAGCGCGCGTCCTCGCGCTCGCCGAAGCCACGCAGCTCGGCCAGAACCTCGTCGCGGCTTCGGCCCTTCACGGGGAGCGCCGTGAAGGTCGCAGTCTCCTCGCGGTAGGGATGCATGCTGGCGAAGATGCCGCCGGATTTCTTTTGGGAATTGCCTTCGGACATCTTCAATCTCCTCGGGCCTGCGAAGGCCGGTTGAGCCGTCGATAGATTGGCTTCATGCGACGGTAGAGCTCCAAGAACTCTGCGAACTGATCGGCATAGAGCCGCGCATTCGCCGGATCCGGCTGGTGGACGGCAGCGACTTTCACGCGCTCGGGGACGTCCTCTACGCGGAGCTCGCCGAGAGCGGTGAAAGCCGCCAGCGCGCCGCCTACGGCATTGGCGTGGCGAGGGTGAGCGATCTGGCGGATGGGGCAGCCGAGGACGTCGGCGAGGATGCCGCACCAAGTCTCCGAAAGCGCCCCGCCGCCGACGAAGCCAAGCTGAGGGAAGGGTCGGCCGACGAAGCGTTCGACGTTCCCTTTCAGCCAACGCAGGTTGAAGGCCACGCCCTCCATCACCGCGCGCACGTAATGGCCGCGCGTCGTTCGCAGCGTCTGGTTGATGAAGGCGCTGCGCGTGCAGGGCTCGTCGTCGGGGACGGTGACGCCGCCGAGCCAGGGCGTGAAGATGAGGCCGTGGCTGCCGGCAGGCACGCGCGCGGCCTCGGCGTCGAGGGCGGCATAGATGTCGGGCGGCGCTGCGGGTCCAAAGCCCTCGCGGGGATAGAGCAGGTTGTCCTTCAGGAACTCGAGGCAGCGCCCCGCCACCCCCTGCTCGGCCATCACCACGTAGCGCCCCGGAAGGGCCGCGGGCATGGTGGTCAGCATGTGGGCGAGATCGCTCTTCTTCGCCGGCATGTGGCAGGAGAGCCAGCTCGTGGTGCCGATCGAGAAGTAGCCATCGTAGTCGCGTACGCAGCCGGCGCCGATGGCTGCCGACTGGCCGTCGCAGTTTCCCATCATCACCCGCGTTGCCGGCGAGAGGCCGAGATCGGCGGCGACCTTCGGGAGCAGCGTGCCAAGGACAGTGTCCACGGGCAGCAGGTCCGGCAGCTTCTCGCGCTCGATGCCGGCCATGCGAAGGAGAGTCGGGTGGTACTCGATGCGCCGCGCGTCCCGATTGTCGGTCAGCCAGTAGGGAAAGATCGTGCCATAGGAGGCGGCGAAGCGACCCGTGAGCCGGAGGTTCAGAAAGTCCATGGGCTCGAGCAGCCGATGCGTCTTCGCCCAGATCTCCGGCTGCTCAAATTTCAAGAAGAGCGAGTGACCAAGACCATCGACACCAGAACGTGTCGGAGCGCCGCCCGTCAAGCGGATCCAGCGCCAGAGCTTGAGGACGTCGTAGCCGGCAATGCGAACCGGGCCGTCCACGAGTCGGCGCGCGTGGCGGCCACCGCGGGTATCCATCCAGGAGATCGCATTCGAGAGGGTTCGGCCTTCGGCGTCCACCGGCACGGTGACGGCCCACTGCGTCGTGCACTTGACGGCGATCACCTGCTCCGGCGGGAGCGCCGCCTGCTGCAGCGTCTCGCGCGCGGCCTCACACGTGGCCGACCACCACTGCGCGGGGTCCTGCTCGGCGCCGCCGCCCGGAAGGTGCAGCATCGGGATCTCACGGTTGGCCGGCGCAATCACTTCCGCCTGGGTCGAGACGAGGGTGGTCTTCACGCTCCCCGTTCCCAGGTCGATCGCCAGCACGTACCGCTCGCGGACTCCACTCATGCTGCTCCCTCGGAGTGGCATCCTACCGAAGCTGGCGCGGCAGCGTCGTGGCGCCTCAAGCCTCGAGCTCGAGGGGGAGCAGGCCGGCAGAGATAGCCTTCTGGGCCGAGCGGTCGCGATTGCTCCCATCCCAGATCGCGAAGGCAACCTGAGCCGGTACGCCGGGCTGGAAGGTCACGCAGCCGGCCTCTTTTGTGCCGAGGGGCCGCTGGAAGACCAGCGTCCAGCGGCCTTGCGCGTGGTGGGCGGCCGCCGCAAGTCCGCTGATGCTCGCCGGGCGGCGCCGGCTCGTTGCGTAGCCCTCGGCGAGGACGTCGAAGGGGCCCGTGTCGTCTGCACGCCAGAGCCAGGCGTTCACGGGCTTGTCGGGAGCGCCCATGCTGAAGGGATTGGCGTCGGGGACCAGCGGGAACATCAAGGCCGCTGCGTCGGCGAAACGGTCGAGGTCGGCGATCTGGTCGTCGCGGGTCTCATCCTCCCACACCAGGCGCAGCGAGAGCGTCGTGCCGTCGTGGGCAGCGCTCACCTCGAGCCGCGGCACCCTGCCGTGGCCCGTGCTCGCGGCGACGTAGGGGGAGACAGCGATCACCAGCGGCAAGGGAGACGGCGTGAGCGGCACCGCCTGGGGCCGGCAGCGGG
>CAYGXT010000203.1:0-6044 GCA_964353695.1 uncultured Myxococcaceae bacterium | reverse complement strand
AACGGGGCAAGAACGCAGCCCTGCCTTGGATTTTAGGTCTATCTGATTTTGTCGGTGGAGGCCTCCGGACCCCTCCTGGTGTCCGACGAGGTCCAGCACACGGATTTTATCACGGGGAGTGCCATGCCGAGAGAGGCTCGAAGCTCTTTTCACAGGTTCGCTTGACAGGGCTCGGCGAGCGCCGGTAGCCTCCGCCGTTCCAAAGCGGCCCCGCTCGGGCGCCGTCTAATCCGACGAGCAAAGACGAGCGAAGCAAAGACGACCGAGGACGGGAAGAGCCATGAAGCGCACCTATCAGCCCAGCCGAGTTCACCGTAAGCGAGTACACGGCTTCAGGGCCCGGATGAAAACCAAGGGTGGACGGGCGGTACTCTCCCGCCGACGGGCCAAGGGCCGTAAGCGGCTCGTGGTCAGCACCCCGTCCAAGTAAGCATGGAGCCTCGAGGCGGGCGCTTCCGGCGCGCCGACCGGCTCCGGAAGCCAGGGGAGTTCCGGCGGGTTTCGGCCGAGGGCCAGCGGCACTCGGGGTCGAGCTTCGTGGTTCTGCAGGCGATTTCAAAGGGTGCGAGCGTAGGGGTCGGTTCGCGTCTGGGCGTGACGGTGAGTCGGAAGGTCGGCGGAGCCGTCCAGCGCAACCAGGTCAAGCGACGGCTTCGGGAGTGGTTCCGCCGCTCGAGGAATGCTCTCCCGCCCGGAAATGATTGGGTGGTGATTGCACGGCCTCGGGCGAGGGCTCTTGGCTACGCAACCCTGGTTACGGAGCTCGACCGGCTGAGCGGGATCGCCGGAGGATCTGGTGTCTGAGCCTTTCGCTTCTCCTATGGGTCGGGGTGTCGTTCTATTGCTCCGTGGTTATCAGCTCACGATCTCTCCCCTTCTAGGCCCGGCATGTCGCTTCGAGCCGAGCTGCTCCCATTACGCGATTGAGGCGGTGAAGCGATACGGGGCTCTCTCGGGCCTCAGCCTGGCCGTGCGTCGTGTTCTACGCTGCCATCCCCTTCGCCCGGGTGGCCTGGATCCGGTCCCGTAGGCATCAATGGTCGATCGCAACCTATTCCTAGCCCTCGCACTCTCCCTCCTCGTGCTGACGCTCTGGGGCTATCTCCAGGGCGATTCACCACATCTATTGGCCAGCTCACCGGAAGTGGCACAGCAAGCAGAGTCACCCACGACCGCGCCGGCTGAAAAACGTATTGAAAAAACCACAACTCCCTCTGTGCCGCCCTCCTCGGTGATGCCTGCACCACCGAAGCCGCCCGCTGCCCGCGCTGAGGCAGGATCGGGAGCCGCGGAACAGACCGTCGAGTTCGAGAACTCCCTCTACCACGCAACCCTGTCTTCTCGCGGTGCGGAGCTTCGCCGTTGGGAGTTGATGCAGTTCTTTGACGCGCAAAAGCCGGGCAAGCCACGAATCGTGTTGACGACGGGGGAGGCTGAAGGGCCGGGCTCGCTCGGGACTCCATTTCGGGAGCTAGGGGCTGGAGATTGGGCGACGGCAGCCTTCGATGTTTCCCGCCCGGCGCCGGATACCGTTGTATTCACCCGAACACTCGACGGCATCGGTGTTCGGAAGACCTTCATCTTCGATCCTTCGAACTATCTCGTGACGCTGCGGATCCAGATCACCAACGGCTCGGCGGCTCCGATCGAGCCTGTCTTCGAGACGATCTGGCCCGAGCATTCTACGACGCAGCAGGACTTCACGGAGTATTCGCTCGTTGCTTTCCAGGATGGCAGCCTCCACACGCAGCTCGTGACGGCAGCGGGTAGCCCGGGCTTCTTTGGGAGCATGCTCTCCAAGGGTCCGCCGACGGATCCCGTCTATGTCGGCAACGTGGAGTGGGCGGGAGCGCAGAGTCGATATTTCTTGGCCGCCATGCTGCCCGACCTGGCCCGCGACGCTTCCACTCGTTTCGTGACGCTCGTCGCGGGCGCCGCGGCTCAGACCGCACTCTATTTCCAGCCGATCTCGATCCCGCCGGGCCAGAGCGTCGAGCGGGAGATTCGTGTCTACATCGGACCCAAGCAGGGGGCCCTACTCGAGGCCACGGGAAGCAATCTCGATCGCTCCATCGACCTCGGATACAGCTGGATGACGCCCCTGACGAGGCTCTTCGTCTGGCTGCTGCGAGCTCTCTATGCCCTGATCCCGAACTACGGCGTCGCGATCATCCTGCTCACGATCCTGGTTCGGGTCGTCACCGCGCCACTGACGGCGCGGCAGATGAGGTCGATGAAGCGGATGCAGGGGTTGCAGCCGCGAATCAAGGCGCTGCAGGAGAAGTACGCGGACGACCGGCAGCAGCAGTCCGCGGAAATGATGAAGATCTACAAGGAATCGGGGGTAAATCCGCTGGGCGGCTGCCTGCCGATCCTGCTGCAGTTCCCGGTTTTCGTCGGCCTGTACTATGCGCTTCAAAGCTCGATCGAGCTGCGCCAGGCACCGTTCTTTGGATGGATCCAGGATCTTTCGGCGCCCGAGACGCTGTTCACGATTCCCGGCATCGATCTGCCCGTGCGGTTGCTCCCGGTCATCATGGGCGGCAGCATGGTGTTGCAACAGAAGCTTTCGCCGCAGCCAGGTGCCGACCCTGCTCAGCAGCGAATGATGATGACGATCATGCCCGTGATGTTTACTGTTCTCTTCTACCAGTTCCCGTCGGGCCTCGTCCTGTACTGGCTCGTGAGCAACCTCCTGGCATCCGGCCACCAGTACTGGCTGACCCGCACACCGGCTACGGCCGTCGAGCCTGTTGCGCCCGCGAGTCGCGAGCGAAACAAGCGATAGGAGACTCTATGTACGAGACGAGAAACGAAGCCCGCGAGTTCGTCGGCGCCACCCAGAGCGAGGCGGTTGCCAAAGCGTGCGCCTTCTTTGGTACGGATGAGAGCGGCCTGCGTGTACGACTGCCCGATGCCGGGGAGGTATACGGGTTGGCGGCGCGAGTGGTCATCGTAGCGATGCCATCGGGCGCCGCAGTCCGGCAAGGCGCGCCGGCGAGCAGTGGGGGACGCCGTGAAGAGGCCCCGCGACGCGATCGTGGGCCTAGGGAAGGGCGTGATGGTGGACGAAACGGGGGCCGCGAAGGGCGGCGAGACGGCGGCCGCGACGGGCAGCGAGACGGGGGCCGGGACGGAGGGCGCCCGGCACCGGCTCGCGAATCCGAGCGTAACTCCAGGCCGGCGCCGGAGCGGGAGGCTACCGAGGCGGGGCCCTCGGTTGGGACGGCGCAAACCGCGTTGGGAGAATCTGGAGTCTTCGTGCAGGGGTTGGTGGAGAGGCTCGGTCTCGGCGCCTTCGAGATTTCGGAGAGCGAAGACGGGGATCTCGTGGTCGTTCAGCTACGTGGCCCGGCGGCGTCGGAGCTCGGGGGTGGCGATGGCCGCGCGCTCGACGCAGCGCAATTCCTGGTCAATCAGGTGGCTCTTCGGCGGGATGAGGGATCGCGCAGGGTCGTGATCGATGCCGGAGGTCAGGGCGATGGCCGTGAAGGGCATCTGGAGCGGCTGGCTGAGCGCGCCGCGCAGCGTGCCCGGGAGACCGGCCGTGCGGTTGCGCTCGACCCGATGAACCCCGGCGATCGCCGGGTGATCCATGTGGCGCTGCGGGAGACCGAAGGGATCGCGACCATGAGCGTGGGCTTGGGCCGATACCGTCAGGTCGTGGTCGTGCCCGAGGGCGCGCCCGAATACGAGCAAGCTCGACGCCAGGCCGAGACTTCCTCGCAGGGCAACGGCTAAGACGTTCCACGTGGAACGTGTGTCGAGCACGTTCCACGTGGAACATCGCCCCCACCCGAGCATGGCGTTCCACGTGGAACGTCTGTGAGTCTCGATTCGGATCGAGCCTGGGATCGAGCCGAAGCCCGAACCCATCTGGCCGAAGCGCTCGCAGCTCTGGCGCTCCCTACGTCTCCCCGCACCTTGGATCGTCTCCTCGATCTCTGCGAGCTCCTGGCATCCTGGGCCAGACGAATCAGCCTGACGGCGCACCGCACGCCGGGGAGCATCCTGGATCGGCTCGTGCTCGATGCGGCGGCGCTGGCGAATGTGCTTCCCAGTGCGGCTTGCGTCGCCGACCTCGGTTCCGGAGCCGGCTTCCCTGGCCTCCCTCTGGCGATCCTCTTCCCAGAGCGTCGCTTCACCTTGGTGGAGGCTCGGGAGCGAAAGCACCATTTCCAGCGCGAGGCCATTCGCCGGCTCGACCTCAAGAATGTCCAGGCGCTGCTCGGCCGCTCGGAGGCCCTCGAGCCTCAGCGCCATGACGGAGTCGTGGCGCAGGCCATGGCTCGTCCGCATGGGGTCGTGCCGCTGCTCCTGCCCTGGGCCGATGCGGGAGCCTGGCTGGCCATCCCGGGCGGGCAAAGCGCTCCTCTGTTGGAGGCTGTTCCGGGCGTATCCGGCTCAGAGATCCGGCGCTATCGCGTCGCAGCGACCGGGGTGGAGCGTACGGTCTGGATCGGCAGGAAGGAGGCAACTCTGCCCTGAGCGCAAGCGAAGCGCGCCGCCAAAGCGCGGAGCCGAAGGCGAGCGGAGGCCTGAGAGCGGCGTCGACCCCACTGTGTTATTCCTTCCGCATCACTCCGATGTCCCCCGGGGGAAGCGGAATGGCCCCATGTCACGCCAGAATCGGATCTTTGCGATCGCAAACCAGAAGGGCGGGGTCGGCAAGACCACCAGCGCCGTCAATCTGGCGGCTAGCTTTGCCGTGTCGGAGAGGCGGACGCTGCTGATCGATCTCGACCCCCAGGCGAACGCCACCAGCGCCTTCGGTGTCAGCGCACCGGAGCGCCATGTCTATGACGCACTTCTTGGCGAGCGCGTCATGAAGGACGTCACGATCCCAACGGACCTTGCCTTCCTTCAGCTCGTGCCGTCGGGCCCCGATCTCGTGGGTGCCGAGATCGAGCTCGTCTCGATGCCCCACCGCGAGCACCGCCTCGAGCGCGCCCTCGCCGACGTGCGCGAGAAGTACGAGATCATCGTCATCGATTGCCCGCCGTCCCTGGGCCTGCTCACGCTGAACGCGCTGACGGCCGCGGATGCCGTGATCGTGCCACTGCAATGCGAGTACTACGCGCTCGAAGGTCTCGCACGCCTGCTGGAGACGATCGATCTGGTGCGTGCTTCGCTCAACCCGGAGCTCATGCTGGAGGGCATCGTCGGCACCATGGTGGACGTGCGGAACAGTCTCGGGAAGCAGGTGCTCGCCGAGGTACGAGCGCACTTCGGTGAGCGTGTGTTCCAGACCGTGATCCCGCGTAACGTGCGGCTCAGCGAAGCGCCGAGCCATGGCAAGCCGATTCTGCTGTATGACGTCCGCTCCCGCGGCGCGATCGCGTACCTGCGGCTCGCGGAGGAACTGCTGCGTCGTCTGGACGCGAGGCAGCAGGAGCAAGATGCTCCGCGTATCAATGCCGGGCCGGGCGTGGGGGGGATCCGATGACGAAGGGACGTAGCGCGCTCGGGCGCGGCCTCGGAGCGCTGATTCCCGGAGCGACGCCTGCCGCGACTGCCCCGGGGCCGGCTTCCGAAGCGAATGGCCTGCTCGAGATCGCCGTCGAACACATCGACCCGAATCCGGACCAGCCGCGGCGCCGCTTCGACGGTGAGCAGCTCGAGCGCCTCGCAGACTCGATCCGTGCCCACGGCGTGTTGCAGCCGATCGTGGTCCGCCGCAGCGGAGATCGCTACGAGCTCGTGGTGGGGGAGCGGCGCTGGCGCGCGTCCCGCGCGGCGGGCCGCCCTACGATCCCGGCCGTGGTTTCGGATGCCGCACCGCGCGAGCGGCTTGCCCTTGCGCTGATCGAGAACGTGCAGCGTCATGACCTCAATCCGATCGAGCTCGCCTACGCGTATCGTGCCCTGGCGGAAGCAGGGCTCACGCAGGACGAGATCGGTAGTGAGGTGGGCCTCGACCGCTCGAGCATCGCGAACTCGCTCCGGCTGCTCGAGCTCCCGCGCGAGTTGCAGGAGGACGTCGAGCTTGGGCGCCTGACTGCGGGGCACGCCAAGGCCCTGCTTCACGTTGGCAACCCGGAGCG
>CAYGXT010000202.1:0-6059 GCA_964353695.1 uncultured Myxococcaceae bacterium | reverse complement strand
ATGTGGTCCGCGTCGAGCATCTCTTCACCAATACGGCGGGCTTCCCGTATGCCACCATGCCGCCCGGGACCTGGCGAGACCGCGAGTCTCGCCTGGAGCGCTTCGCCCGCTGGAGCCTCAGCTTCGAGCCCGGCTCGCGCATGGAATATCACCCGACATCGAGCATGTGGGTGATGGCGGAGATCATCGAGCGGCGCTCTGGCGTGCCCTACCACGACTTCATCCCCGCACGCATCGCGGAGCCTCTCGGCCTGGACGACCTGCACGTGGGCCTTCCGCCCGCCAAGCACGGCCGGCTCGCCGACGTGGTGCACGTGGGCGAGGTGCTCTCGCCCGAGGAGCTGGCGCGCCTCGGCTTTCCGGTCGATCCACAGAACGAGGTGACGGAGCAGGCGCTCGAGGCCTTCAACCACGCCTTCGTGCGCGAGGCCGGCCTGCCCGGCGGAGGAGGCACGACGACGGCCGGCGATCTCGCGCTCTTCTACCAGGCCCTGCTGCGCGATCTCGAGCCGCACGACGGCCCGCGCCTCTGGCACGCGAAGGTCGTCGCGGACGCCATCGTGAGCCGTACCGGAGAGCTTCTCGATCCGACGCTGGGCAAGCCCGCGAACCGCGCGCTCGGCATGGTCGTCGCCGGCGATGAGAACCGCACCTTCCTCGGCTTCGGCCACACCAACTCGCCGCGCAGCTTCGGCCACACGGGCGCTGGCGGGCAGGTGGCGTGGGCCGACCCCGAGACCGGCATCTCCTTCGTCTACCTGACGAACGGCTGCGACCGCCATCCCGTACGCCAGAACCGCCGCGGTGTCGGCCTCTCGAGCCGCGCCGCCGCCTGCCTGCTCGAAGCCTGAACGCCTGCGCCAGCGCCAGCAGAGGGCACTTTCTCAGGCAGCGCCTTCCGCAATCTGAGCGTAGTGTTCGACTTCAGGAAACGGGTCGTAGAAGTGGTGGAGGAGTTGGCGCCAGCGTTCGAATTCTGGCGCCTTGCGAAAGCCCTCCGTGTGACTCGCGAGCGAATCCCACCACACGAGCAACAGGTACCGATCCGAAGTCTCGACGCAGCGCAGAAGCTCGTGGCGTTGGTAGCCCGCCATGGCCGAAATGATTCGCTGTGCTTCGAGAAAGGCGGCCTCGAAGAGCTCGCCCTGGCCCCGCCGTACGTTCAGAATCGCGACTTCAAGCACCATGATCAGCCGGCCTCCGACAACCCATCGAAGAAATCAACGATCCCAGTCTCCAGCGAATACTCGGCACCTACGACGAGAAGCTCATCTTTCTGGATCAGCTGCTCGAGGATTTCCGATCCGTGTCGCAAATGGTTTGCTGAGACCCGGATGTTCGCCCGAACGGCCTGCCGGACCAGAGCCTCCGGGTCGTGCCTGAGCTCTGTCGCCAGCAATGCTTCCACGGATGGTCGAACGCGGTCGACGATCGAACGCAGATTGCGCGACTGATTGTCCGTCGGCTGCTGAAGTTCTTCCAGGGTTGCCAGAACAGCTCCGCATTGGGAGTGCCCGAGGACCACCACCAGCCGTGTACCGAACCGCGCTGCGGCGAACTCGACGCTGCCGACTTGAGAAGAAGCGACGATGTTTCCGGCAACGCGGATGACGAACAGGTCTCCAAGGCCCTGATCGAAGACGATCTCCGCCGGCACCCGCGAGTCGGAACATCCGAGAATGATGGCGAACGGCTCCTGACCTGCCGTCAACTCGTTGCGGCGCGCCTGGCTCGTGAGCGCATCGCGGCTCCGAAGGTCGGATGCGAAGCGGCGGTTCCCCTCTCGCAGGCGTTCGAGTGCTTCTCGTGTTGAAATCATCGACGCTTCATCCTCGTCCGGCCAACGGAAAGGCGTTCAGCTGCCGGCCGCACGCGAGCCTACCATGGTCTGGCGGGCGGGCGCCGTCCCACGACGCCAGCCCTGAACAACATGGACATGGTGACTATGCGGCCACTCCTGCGGCCGATGGAAGAAGGGGCAAAAAGAATCGTCGGAATGGGGCACGTGGAGATAGCCGAGCGAGGCGAGCTTTGAAGCGTACTCCTCGATCGGGTGAAGTCTCTCGACCGATATCTGTATGTCGATGATCGGCTTCGCGGCGAGACCGGGGACAGCCGTTGATCCGTTGGGATCGATTCGGAGGGCAAGAGCACCCAGGAAGGCCGCGATCCTGACGCGCTCGGCCGCGAAGGCATGCGGCCAGTTCGCGTCGTAGGGCACCACCTCGAGAGGTTTGTTCATCTGCTCATCTGCGCCGTTCAACGGATCCCGGCTCAGCGTCCAGCTGCCCGGCCCCCAGCCTCAGGCTGCCGAGACGGCGCTGCGCCACGCCGCCAGCAGGCTACCATGCCCGATGACCGCAGCGGGGGCCGGGTCAGCTGCAGCCGTTTGTTAGACCGCGCGCTACCCGAACCGCGCTTTGCCGGAGCGGGTCTCCGGAGGCGACAAGAGATGAGCTGGCAGGAACGAATCTCAGTGAGCCCCGGCGTGCGGAGCGGGAAGCCCTGCATCAAGGGTACACGGATCACCGTCTACGATGTGCTGGAGTATCTCGCCGGTGGCATGAACGAGGACGAGATCTTGGCGGATCTCCCTGACCTCACGCGAGAGGATGTCCGTGCCTGCCTCGCCTTCGCGGCGGCTCGTGAGCGACGGCTCTCCACTCCGGCCGCGTGAAGCTCCTCCTCGACGAGAACCTGAGCCCGAAGCTCGCCGAGTCTCTTCAGGAGGAATACCCGGAGAGCATTCATGTGCGAGCCGTGGGGCTCCACGGCGCGGACGACCAACGGATCTGGGAATACGCTCGCGACCACGGCCTCACGATCGTTTCGAAGGACAACGACTTTCGGCAGCGGAGCTTCCTCGCGGGGTTCCCACCGAAGGTGGTGTGGCTCAACGTTGGCAACGCAGGTACCCGAGCAATCGAGGCGCTGCTGCGCCGCGAGCACGCCACCATTCTGACGTTCGAGAGAGACGAGCAGTCCGCGCTTCTCGTCGTGTCCCTCGTCGTCCGCGCGGTCTAACGGATCGCGCATCAGCTGCGCGGCCACGCGTGCTCCACCTTACCAGCGACCGGACGCCGGCGGCGGTCCTACCACCCGACCCGACGGCGACCGGACGCTGCCAGCTCCGGAGCTGACGCCTCGAACTTCGTCCAGCTGCTCACGGGCTCTGCTCCCGAGCGAAGGGGGAGTATGCCCCGGGCAGCGGCAGTCGGAACTCGCGGCAAAGCGCCAAGACGTCGTGGGCGCCCTGGAGGGTTGGCGGGTAGCCGAGGTGACAAAGCACTTGGACCTGGGCCGAAATGCAGGGCACGACCATCCCACCGATGCCGCCCCGGACAAACCCTTCCGGCGGATACCGAAACGAGCCGCCCCCTGGCTGCGGCTGAACACCGCCACCTTGCTCGTCGAAGGTGACCGTGTGGAAGTCCAGCTGCTCGCCCCCTGCATTGCGAAGGACGAAGCGGACGGGAAGGTGGTCTTCCGATATCACAAACCCCGAGGCCCGCAGTGCCGAACAGATGCGTTCTACGTCTGCGAAGGCAACGACGAGATCAAGGTCTTCGTGGGGCCGAGTCTGGCGCCCCAACAGCGCATCCACGCCCCAGCCTCCATCCACCACGGCCGCCACTCCCGCGGACTCCAACTCGCCAAGCAGCTCGAGAACACGCTCGCCTCTCATCGCGCATCTCCGGTGTGGCCTAACGGATTGGCAATGAGCTGCCGGCCGCCGCGTTCCTCGAAGTGTCGACCGCCGGCCGCCGCCGTGTCAACCACCCCGACGCGGCGGCCGGCGGCCACCCGCCTCCGCACGCCACCGACCGCGGCCGGTCAGCTCCATTGCCTTGTTATGCCGCAGTCCGGCGGCGATTGACGGATATGTACACTCGTGCATATACTGGGCCTGGTGGTGGAGTGGGACCGAGACAAGGCTGAGGCGAACCGCTCCAAACACGGTGTCGACTTCGCTGACGCCGCCACGGTGCTGTCGGACGACTTCGCCCTGACACGCCGCGACGAAGACCCTGCCGAGGAGCGGTTTGTCACGATGGGGATGGATGCCCTGGGGCGAGTGCTGGTGGTGGTCTTCACGTGGCGAGGAGAGGAGATTCGATTGATCTCGGCGCGCCGAGCAACCGCTTCCGAACGGAAGCAGTACGAGAAGAGCCGATGAAGCGGAACTACGACTTCAGCAAGGCGAGGCGAGGGGCCGTTCTTGCGGTGCCGCCCGGAAAGACGCGAATCACGATTCGCATCGATGATGACGTGCTCGACTGGTTTCGGAAGCAAGTTCACGAGGCTGGCGGCGGCAACTATCAGACGATGCTCAACGGTGCCCTCCGCGAGTACATGGAGCACCAGTTGGAGCCTCTCGAGGACACGCTCCGACGCGTGCTCCGCGAGGTCCTGCCCAGTTCGAGGCCCCGGCGGAAGACAGCCAAGCGACGAGCAAGCTGATCCGCGTTGATCGCAACGCTCCATGAACCTGTCCGCTCGCCCGCGTGAACTCCTCCGCGGACACGCTCTTCCGGTTCTGCGGCCCAACGGATCGCGCATCAGCTGCGCGGCCCAGCGCCGCCAGCGGTACGCTAAACGGCAACCAAGCTACGCCGCCAGACGGCAACCCGCCACGATTGGAGCGACGCTGGGCCGCGTCAGCTGCATGCGCTTGTTAGGCAGCAGCTAGGTACGGTCCAGGCTCATCCTTTACACATCAGTCCAGGGACATGGTTGACAGTTTTTCGCAGGCTTGGCGGCCAGGAGGTGGCCGCCGATACCGTGGAGCGAGACATCAACCGTGGACCAGAAACGCCTTTTCGTCGCCGACTACCAGTGCGGCTCGTTCGCGATGGCGGAACTCTGCCGCCGGTACGGGGTAAGCCGGCCGACGGGCTACAAGTGGATCGAGCGCTTCGAAGGCGAAGGCCTTCCGGGTCTCGCGGAGCGTTCGAAGCGGCCGAAGGGCTGCTCGCACGAGACCGCGATCGAAATCACGGAGGCGATCCTCGATCTACGCCGACTGCACCCCTATTGGGGAGCCAAGAAGCTCTTGACCATCTTGGAGCGGCGACACCCGCAAGTGGAGTGGCCCGCCCGCTCGACGGTCTGCGATCTGCTCTCTCGCCACGGCATGATTGAGAAGAGGCGAAGGCGACAGTATCCAGGCCACCCGGGAAAGCCGAGCACCTCGATGGAGGCCCCCAACGACACCTGGTGCGTCGACTACAAGGGCGAGTTCAAGACGGGAGATGGCATCTATTGCTATCCGCTCACCGCGACCGACGGTTGCAGCCGCTTCCTCCTCGGCTGTCAGGCGCTGCTCTCGACAGCCCACAAGACGGCGAAGCCTGTCTTCCGCAGGCTCTTCCAGCAATACGGACTGCCGCGGCGCATTCGCTCCGATAACGGAGTGCCCTTCGCCACGACGGCGATCGGGAGACTGAGCCGTCTGTCGATCTGGTGGATCCGGCTCGGCGTCTATCCCGAGCTGATCGAGCCTGGCTGCCCGCAGCAAAACGGCCGTCACGAACGGATGCACAAGACGCTCAAGCAGCAGACCACGCGCCCCCCGGCCGCGACGCTGCGCGGACAGCAGCGACGCTTCGACCGCTTCCGGCAAGAGTTCAACGAGGAACGACCGCACGAAGCGCTCGACCAGCAGACACCGGCCTCGCACTACACAGCTTCGCCACGGCCATTCCCGTCCCGGCTGCCTGCGATCGAGTATCCCGCCCATTTCGAGACACGTTTGATGAGCCGCAATGGCGGCTTCCGTTGGGCGAGCACGAGGGTCCCTCTCTCGCACCTGCTCGAAGGCCAGTATATTGGGCTCGAGGAAGTCGGCGACGGAATCTGGGACGTCTACTACAGCGACGTACGACTCGGACAGATGGACGAGCGCATCCTCAAGGTTGAGGATGCGCTCGGAAGAAGAAAGAGAACAGCAAGGCTGTAAACCATGTCCCCAGACTAAAGTGTCAACGATGTCCCCGGCCGTTCACGGAAACTAAGGCTATTGCGCAGTACCGAGGTAGTCCCGCTCCCGATATGGAAAG